>NZ_PSWB01000015.1:0-82389 GCF_002931865.1 Rathayibacter sp. AY1C7
CCGAGCGGGCTGCCCGCGGACGGCGACGTTCGCGATCGAGTGGCGGAACCCGAGGATCCACGCGGAGGACCGTCGGAAGACCTGGCTGGCCTGCGGCGAGCACCGGGAGTTCCTGCGCGAGTTCCTCCTCGCCCGCGACTTCCCGCTCGAGGTGAAGCCGCTCTACACGGTCGATCGCGGAGCGGAACGATGAGCGGCGACGCGCCCCGTCCCTCCTGGCGCTTCGTCTTCTCGCGACGCTGGTTCGGCTACCTCGCTCTCGCGATCGTCTTCGCCGTCGCCTGCGTGCTGCTCTCGCGCTGGCAGGTCGCGCGGCTCGACCAGGCCGCCTCGACCAACCGGCTGGTCACCGCGAACTGGACCGCCGACCCGGTGGCGCTCGACGGGCTGCTCCCCGCCGACTCCACGTGGGACGACGCCCTCGAGTACCGCCCGGTCGAGATCACCGGCGTCTACGAGACGCAGGGGCAGACCCTCGTCCGCAACCGGCCCTACAACGGCAATCCCGGCTTCGAGATCCTGACGCCGCTGCGGCTCGACGACGGCAGCGTGTTCGTCGTCGACCGCGGCTGGGTCCCCGTCGGCTCGACCCAGGACTCCCCCGATGCGATCCCCGCGCCGCCCGAGGGGGAGGTGACCGTCGTCGCCCGCCTGAAGCCCGCGGAGGGACGGATCGACGGACGCTCCGCACCGGCCGGCCAGATCGCCACGATCCAGCTCGATGACCTGTCGACGCAGCTGGACGAGCCCCTGCGGACCTCGGCGTACGGCCTGCTGGTCGCCGAGGCGCCGGCGCCGGTCGACGCTCCCCCGCTGGCCGCGATCAAGCCGGTCGCCGACGAGGGCCTGCACATCAGCTACGCGATCCAGTGGGTGCTGTTCGCCGTCATGGGCTTCGGCGGGCTCGGCTGGGCGATCCGCCACGAGTACCGAATCCGCAACGCAGACGACCCCGAGGTCGTGGCGGCCGAGGAGCGGCGCGAGGAGCGCCGCCGACGCCGCGGCCGCAGCGACTCCGAGGTCGAGGACGAGCTGCTCGACGCCCGCTAGGCGAGCGTGATCAGGTCGAGGTAGTCGGCCGCCCAGTGGTCCTCGGTGCCCTCCGGCATGATCAGGACGCGCTCGGGGTTCAGCGCCTCGACGGCTCCCTCGTCGTGGCTGACCAGGACGACCGCGCCCTCGTAGTGCGCGAGCGCGTCGAGGATCTCCTCGCGGCTCGCGGGGTCGAGGTTGTTGGTGGGCTCGTCGAGCAGGAGAACGTTCGCGCCCGAGACCACGATCATCGCCAGGGCGAGACGGGTCTTCTCCCCGCCGGAGAGGACCCCGGCCGGCTTGTGCGAGTCGTCCCCGGTGAACAGGAACGAGCCCAGGACCCGGCGCGCCTCGGTCTCGGTGAGGTTCGGGCTGGAGGAGACCATGTTCTCGAGCACCGAGCGCTTGACGTCGATCGTCTCGTGCTCCTGCGCGTAGTAGCCGATCCGGAGGCCGTGCCCGGCCTCGATCACTCCGGTGTCGGGCTGGTCGACGCCGCCCAGGATGCGCAGGAGCGTCGTCTTGCCCGCTCCGTTGAGCCCCAGGATGACGACCTTGGAGCCGCGGTCGATCGCGAGGTCGACGGCGGTGAAGATCTCGAGCGAGCCGTAGCTCTTCGACAGGTTCTGAGCCTGCAGAGGGGTGCGACCGCAGGCGGACGGGGTCGGGAACCGGAGCTTCGCGACGCGGTCGACCGCGCGGACCTCCTCGAGCCCGCTGAGCATGCGCTCGGCACGCGCGACCATCTGGTGCGCCGCTGCGGCCTTCGAGGCCTTCGCGCCGAACTTGGCGGCCTGCAGCTGGAGGGCGCCGGCCTTCTTCTCGACGTTGACCCGCTCCTTCTTGCGGCGCTCCTCGTCGGCGGCGCGCTGGCGCTGGTAGTTCTTCCAGTTCATGTTGTAGACGTCGATGACCTGGCGGTTGGCGTCGAGGTAGAAGACGCGGTTCACGGTCTCGCCGACCAGCTCGATGTCGTGGCTGATCACGATGAAGCCGCCGCGGTAGTTCTTGAGGAACTCGCGGAGCCAGACGACGGAGTCGGCGTCGAGGTGGTTCGTCGGCTCGTCGAGGATCAGCGTGCTCGCGTCGGAGAAGAGGATGCGCGCGAGCTCGATGCGGCGCCGCTGGCCACCGGAGAGCGTCTTGAGCGGCTGGTCGAGGATCCGGTCGGGGAGGTTGAGGTTGCTCGCGATCGACGCGGCCTCCGCCTCAGCCGCGTATCCGCCCAGGGAGAGGAAGCGATCCGTGAGGTTGCCGTACTTCTTCATGCCGGCCTCGCTCACGGAGGTGTCGCTGCTCGACATCGCGACCGTCGCCTCCTGCATGCCGAGCACCAGCTGCCCCAGCCCGCGGGCGTCGAGGATGCGGGTGCGCGCGAGCTCCTCCGGGTCGCCGGAGCGCGGGTCCTGGGGGAGGTAGCCGATCTCGCCGCCGCGGTCGACCGTGCCCTTCGAGGCGATGAGGTCGCCCGCGAGGACCTTGGTCAGCGTCGTCTTCCCCGCCCCGTTGCGGCCGACGAGGCCGACCTTGTCGCCGTCGCCCACCCGGAAGGAGACGTTCTCCATCAGGAGTCGGGCGCCGACTCGGAGTTCGAGGTCGTGCACGCTGAGCACAGTGCTGTCCGTTCCCGCCAAGAAATGGCGTTCGGTTCGGGAGGAGTGGGGCAAGGGGCCGCGATGCGGCAGCCCCCTAGTATATTTCCTGAGCCGCGGGGCGGATCCACGTCCGCTCACCGCGGACGCGCTCGCTCCTCGCTCTCGGGCGACCAGGACTCTCGGAGATCACCCATGTCCCCTTCCTCTTCCGCCCTCCCGCGCCCGGTCCTCGCCGACCGGCTCGTCACCCGCTCCGTCGCGACCGACGCCCTGCTGGTGCTCGCGGGTGGGGGCCTCACCGCAGCGATGGCGCAGCTGTTCATCCCGATGTGGCCGGTCCCCTTCACGGGCCAGACCTTCGCGGTCCTCCTGGTCGGCACGACGCTCGGCGCGCTCCGCGGCGCGCTCTCCATGCTCGTGTACGCGCTCGTCGGCGCTCTCGGCGCCCCGGTCTTCACCGAGGGCTCGCACGGCTGGGCGGTCCTCGCGGGTCCCACCGGCGGCTACATCGTCGGCTTCGTCCTCGCGTCGATCGTCACCGGGTGGCTCGCCCAGCGGCAGTGGGACCGTCGCGTCCTCGGCACGCTGGTGACCTTCCTCGCCGGCACCGCCACCATCTACCTCGTCGGCCTGCCCTGGCTGGCCGCCGCCCTCGCCTCGCTGGGGCTGCCCGCCGACCTCGGCTCCGTCCTCTCCGCGGGACTCGTGCCCTTCCTGGTCGGCGACGCGCTCAAGGCGCTGGTCGCCGCCGCGCTGCTCCCCACCACCTGGGCGATGCTCTCGCGCCGCTCGCGCTGAGCGGTCGCACGGACGCCGAAGGGCCGGGAGGACGATTCCTCCCGGCCCTTCGGCGTCCGGCAGAGGTCGAGCCGCCCGGTCCTCCTGCTCGACCTCGGTGGGCACCTCCACCGACTCGACCGGCGGGGGCGACGACGGCCCTCGACGCCGGAGTCGACCCGTCCGGCCGTTCCGACTCCGCGACGGACTGCGACCGGCTGGAGACGACAGAGACGCCGAAGGGCCGGGAGGTCGACTCCTCCCGGCCCTTCGGCGTCGGTGTGCAGCGGCTAGATCGAGAAGCCGAGTGCGCGCATCATGTCGCGCCCGTCCTCGGTGATCCGATCGGGACCCCACGGCGGCATCCAGACCCAGTTGATCCGGAACGCCTCGACGATGCCGTCGAGCGACTCGGCGGTCTGCTCCTCGAGCACGTCGGTCAGCGGGCAGCCCGCCGAGGTGAGGGTCATGTGGATGACGAGGGCGTCGTTCTCGTCGTCCCAGCCCAGGTCGTAGATGAGTCCCAGGTCGACCACGTTGACCCCGAGCTCGGGGTCCATGACGTCCTTGAGGGCCTCCTCGACCTGGTCGAAGAGCTTCGGCTCGAGAGTGGTGACCGCCATGATCAGACCGTCGCCGAGGTCAGGAAGCGGTCGTAGCCCTCGTCCTCGAGCCGGGTGGCGAGCTCCTTGCCGCCCTGCTCGGCGACGCGGCCGGCGACGAAGACGTGGACGAAGTCGGGCTGGATGTAGCGGAGGATCCTCGTGTAGTGCGTGATCAGCAGCACGCCGAGACCGGTGCTCTGGTGGGCGCGGTTGACGCCCTCCGACACGATCTTGAGCGCGTCGACGTCGAGGCCGGAGTCGGTCTCGTCGAGGACGGCGAACTGCGGGGCGAGCAGCTCGAGCTGGAGGATCTCGTTGCGCTTCTTCTCGCCGCCCGAGAAGCCCTCGTTGACGTTGCGCGCCGCGAAGGACGAGTCCATGCGGAGGTTCGCCATCGCCGACTTGACGTCCTTCGTCCACGTGCGGATGGCGGGCGCCTCGCCGGCGATCGCGGTCTTGGCGGTGCGGAGGAAGTTGGTGTTGGTCACACCGGGGATCTCGACCGGGTACTGCATGGCGAGGAAGAGGCCCGCGCGGGCGCGCTCGTCGACGGACATGTCGAGGACCTCGACGCCGTCGAGGGTGATCGAGCCGCCGTCGACGTGGTACTTGGGGTGTCCCGCGATCGTGTACGCGAGGGTGGACTTGCCGGACCCGTTGGGGCCCATGATCGCGTGGATCTCACCCTGGTTGATGGTGAGATCGACACCGCGGAGGATCTGCTTGGTCCCCTGCTCGGTCTCGACACTGACGTGGAGATCGCTGATCTGGAGAACGGACATTCAGACTTCCTTCGTGACGGTCGGGTCGATGTAGACGTCGCCGTCGATGATCTCGACGACGAAGACGGGGACCGGCTCGTAGGCCGGGAGGTTCAGCGGGGTGCCGGTGCGGAGGGAGAACTGGGAGCCGTGCGCCCAGCACTCGAGGCTGTCGCCCTCGACGAAGCCCTCGGAGAGCGAGATCTCGCCGTGGGTGCAGGTGTCGCCGATGGCGTGGATCTCGCCGGCGGAGTCCTGCACGACCGCGATCGCGACTCCGTCGACCTCGACCCGCATGGCCTGGTTGGGGATCAGCTCGGAGACCGAGCAGATCATCGCGGCGTTGCTCATGCGGGGACCGCCGCTCCGCGGGAGGAGCCGGTCTGGCCGGCGCTGCCGGCGAGCTCCGCCTCGATCGCGAGCTGCAGGCGGTCCTCGAGCTCGGCGACCTTGATCTGCTGCACGATCTCGCTGAGGAACCCGCGCACGACCAGGCGTCGCGCCTCGTCCTCACGGATGCCGCGGGACTGCAGGTAGAAGAGCTGCTCGTCATCGAAGCGGCCGGTCGCCGAGGCGTGCCCCGCTCCGGCGATGTCACCGGTCTCGATCTCGAGGTTCGGGATGGAGTCGGCGCGCGTGCCGTCCGAGAGGACGAGGTTGCGGTTCTGCTCGTAGCTGTCGGTGCCGGTGGCGCTGTTGCGGATCAGGACGTCGCCGATCCAGACGGTGCGCGCGCCCTCGCCCTGCAGCGCGCCCTTGTAGGTCACGCGGCTGCGGGTGTCGGGGGCGTCGTGGTCGACGTACACCTGCTGCTCGAGGTGCTGGCCGCCGTCGGCGAAGTACAGGCCGAAGAGCTCGCCGTCCGCTCCGCGCTCGACGAGGTGCGCCGAGGGGTTCACCCGGACGATGGAGCCGCCGAGGGTGACCACGATGTGCTTCACCTTCGCGTCGCGTCCGACCCGCACGAGGTGGTTGGCCAGGTGCCGGGCGTCGTCCGCCCACTCCTGCACGGTGACGACGGTGAGCTGCGCGCCCTCGCCGACGAGGATCTCCACGTTCTCCGCGAGGGAGGCCTCCCCCTCGTTCTGCAGCACGACGACGGCGCGGGCGTAGGGCGCCGCCTCGATGATCGTGTGCGCGGCGCGGGGTGCGGAGCCGAGGCCCGAGCGGACGAGGGTGGCGACCTTCTCGTCCTCTCCCGTCACGCGGACGGCGAGGGCCTTCTCGAAGCTCGACCAGGCGTTCGCGGCGGCGCGGTCCTCGGGGAGGCCTGCAGTGCCGATCCGCTGGTCGTCGCGGCCGACCCACGAGACGTCGACACCGTCCACCGGCGTGTGCTCGACCGGGGCGGGCGAGCCGTCGAGCGCGCCGTCGATGAGATCGCCCAGGCGGGCGACGGGCGTCAGCTTCCAGGCGATCTCGCGGCCGGTGACGGCCTCGAAGGCCTCGACGTCGACCGACGCGAAACGCTCGGAGCGCGTCTGCACGGGCGTGAACGCCCCGTCGGAGTGGGCGCTGATGCCCAGGCGCTCAGCGGCGGCCGCGCCGTCGATCTCGGGGGTCGCGGCGCTCGTGGGGACCGTCATCTGGCGGTGGTTCCTTTCGATGGGTGCGGGGCGCCCCGTCCGGGCGCCCCCTCGAGGGGGGAGGCGGGCGTCAACCGACGCTGCCCTCCATCCCCATCTCGATGAGCTTGTTCAGCTCGAGGGCGTACTCCATGGGCAGCTCGCGCGCGATCGGCTCGATGAAGCCGCGGACGATCATGGCCATGGCCTCGTCCTCCGGCAGGCCGCGCGACATCAGGTAGAAGAGCTGCTCCTCGCTGACCTTCGACACCGTCGCCTCGTGGCCGAGCTGCACGTCGTCGACGCGGATGTCGATCGCCGGGTAGGTGTCGGAGCGCGAGATGGTGTCGACCAGGAGGGCGTCGCAGCGCACGGTGTTCGCCGAGTGGTGCGCGTTCGCGTCCACCCGGACCTCGCCGCGGTACCCGGCGCGACCGCCGCCGCGGGCGATCGACTTCGAGACGATCGACGACTGCGTGTACGGCGCCATGTGGACCATCTTCGCGCCGGCGTCCTGGTGCTGGCCGGGGCCCGCGAACGCGACGGAGAGGGTCTCGCCCTTGGCGTGCTCGCCGACCAGGAAGATCGACGGGTACTTCATCGTGACCTTGGAGCCGATGTTGCCGTCGATCCACTCCATCGTCGCGCCCTCGTGCGCGATCGCGCGCTTGGTGACGAGGTTGTAGACGTTGTTCGACCAGTTCTGGATCGTCGTGTAGCGCACGCGGGCGTTCTTCTTCACGATGATCTCGACCACGGCCGAGTGCAGCGAGTCCGACTTGTAGATCGGAGCCGTGCAGCCCTCGATGTAGTGGACGTAGCTGTCCTCGTCCGCGATGATCAGGGTCCGCTCGAACTGGCCCATGTTCTCGGTGTTGATCCGGAAGTAGGCCTGCAGCGGGATGTCGACGTGGACGCCCTTGGGGACGTACACGAAGGAGCCGCCGGACCAGACCGCGGTGTTCAGCGCCGCGAACTTGTTGTCGCCCGCGGGGATGACGGTGCCGAAGTACTCCTCGAAGATCTCGGGGTGCTCGCGCAGCGCCGTGTCGGTGTCCATGAAGATGACGCCCTGCTCCTCCAGGTCCTCGCGGATCTGGTGGTAGACGACCTCGGACTCGTACTGGGCCGCGACGCCGCCGACGAGGCGCTGGCGCTCAGCTTCCGGGATGCCGAGCTTCTCGTACGTGTTCTTGATGTCGTCCGGGAGGTCGTCCCACGTCTGCGCCTGCTTCTCGGTGGAGCGGACGAAGTACTTGATGTTGTCGAAGTCGATGTCCGACAGGTCGGCGCCCCACGTCGGCATGGGCTTGCGCTCGAAGAGCTTCAGGGCCTTCATGCGGCGGTCGCGCATCCAGGCGGGCTCGTTCTTGAGCGCGGAGATGTCGGAGACGACCTCGGGCGAGATGCCGCGTCGTGCGGAGGCTCCGGCGGAGTCCGAGTCGGACCAGCCGAACTCGTAGACGCCCAGGCTCTCGAGCTCGGGGCGGTCGATCAGGATGTCTGACATGTGTACCTCGTTTCCTACCCACTGCTAACCGGTCGGGTCCCGGAGTCATTCCCCCGGGGGTGGCCCGCGGGTGCTCTCCGGCCGGTCGCGCGATCGATCTGATGCGCGGAGCGGATGATGTGCGTCCCTGGATTCCGGAGGTGTGCGTCGGCGCTCCATCGGGCCGTGTGCGGATCACGTGCGCAGGGTGCGTCGAACCGTGACCAGCTTCTCATTCTACCGGCGTCCGCCGTTCAGGGGAACCTCCTCACCTGGGTGTCGGCCGGGCGCCGGTGACGCGCCTCCAGACGCGCATGGCCATACCGGTGTCGGTGGTCCGTGATTCGGTTCCGCCATGACGAACGACGCATCGACCCCGATCCCCGCACGACTCGTGACCGCACTGGTGGGCGCCGGCCTGCCGGCCGGACCCGCACGGGCGTTCGGTCCTCTCGCCCGCGCGATCGAGGCCGACCTCCCGCTGCGGGCGCTCCCCCGCGTGCTCCTGCGCCTCCGGCGGCACCTGCTCTCCGCCGAGCCGGAGCCCGCGGTCAGGCGGCGGGCTGGAGCTCCTGGGCGGCGTCCCGGCGCTGGGCGCGCACGGTGAACAGCCTCGGGTTCACGTCGAGCAGCACGCGGACCGCGCCGACCCAGACGAGCGCCGAGCCGAGGAGGTGCACCGCGACGAGCGTCTCGGGCAGCGCGGTGAGCGACTGCACGACCCCGACCAGCGCCTGCAGCACGACGACCACGAGGAAGGCGATCACGCGCCGCCGGGCGAGCTCCGAGCCCGCCGCCCGCGACAGGCGCAGGAGCAGCGCGGCGCCCACGAGGAGCACCGCTGTGCCGAGCACGCCGTGCACGACGGTCACGCTCTCCCAGTGGAACTGCATGCGGGGCACCTCCGCGGAGTCGCCGGCGTGCGGACCGGTCCCCGTCACGAGGGTCCCCACGAGGATCACGAGGAGCGTCAGGCCGACGAGCCCGATGCTGAGCGCCCGCGTCGCGCGGTCCGGCTCGAAGGCCACGGACTGCGAGCGGTGGGCGCGGTGCCACGTCAGTGCGGTGGTGGTGAGGAGGGCGATGGCGAGAACGAAGTGCCCGGCCACTATGTACGGGTTGAGGCCCGAGTGCACGGTCGCGCCGCCCGCGAGGGCGTTCGCGACGACGAGCCAGAACTGCGACCAGGCGAGCCGGGTCATGGTGCGGTCGCGCGGCTTCTGCAGACGCGCGGCCGTGATCGCCCAGCCCACCGCGACCACGAGGACGCCGGTGAACGCGCGGTTCGTGAACTCGATGAAGCCGTGGATCCCGAGCTCGGGGGTCGAGGTGAGCGAGCCCGGCTCGCACGCCGGCCAGGTGGGGCAGCCGAGGCCAGAGCCGGTCAGCCGGACGACGCCCCCGAAGAAGATGATCAGGATGCTCGCGACAAGCGCCGCGGTGGTCCCCCAGCGCAGTGCGCGCGGACCGAGGGTCACCCGCTCGGCGAGCAAGGAGAAAGGCGTCACCATCAGAAGGGCAGCAGCGGGTCGATGCCGACGGCGAGGAAGAGCAGGGTGAGGTATCCGATGGACCCGTGGAACACCCGCATCGGCGAGACGTGCTCGTGACGGATCGCGAGGCTGTAGAGGCGGTGCGTCTCGGCGATGAACCAGACTCCGCTGCCGAGCGCGACCACCGTGTAGAGCACCCCCATGCCGGCGACGGGGATCAGCAGGAGCGAGCAGGCGACGGTGGCCCAGGCGTAGAGGATGACCTGGAGCCCGACGATCGTGCGTCCGCGCACGACGGCCAGCATCGGCACGCCGGCGGCCTGGTAGTCGTCCCGGTACTTCATCGACAGCGGCCAGTAGTGCGGCGGCGTCCAGAGGAAGATGACGGAGAAGAGGATGACGGGGGCCCAGTCGAGCGAGCCGGTGACCGCCGCCCAGCCGATCAGCACCGGCATGCAGCCCGCGATGCCGCCCCACACGATGTTCTGCGGCGTCCGGCGCTTGAGGAAGAGCGTGTAGAACACGACGTAGATCAGGATCGCGGCGAGCGAGAGGCCCGCGGAGAGCCAGTTGGCCGTGAGGCCGAGCCAGACGATCGACAGGACGCCGATCGTGGTCGCGAAGACGAGCGCGGACCGGTCCGAGATCTCCCCGGTCACGAGCGGCCGGTTCTTCGTCCGGTTCATGATCCGGTCGATGTCGCGGTCGAAGTAGCAGTTGAACGCGCCCGCGGACCCGGCGCTCAGGGCGCCGCCGATCAGGACGTTGAGGACCAGCAGCAGGTTCGGGATCCCGCCCTGCGCCAGGATCATCGTCGGAGCGGTCACCACGAGGAGCAGCTCGATCACGCGCGGCTTCGTCAGAGCGACGAAGGCCTTCACCTTGCGCGAGAGGGTCGTCGGCGACGCCCCGTCCCGCTCGACGGCGGTGGTCTCCACGACTGCGTCCATTGCTCCTCTAACGATTCGATGATCCCGAACGAGTGTAATGCGCCCGTCCGGGAGCCGGGCCCGGCGTGCACGCTTGTCCAATCGGACGCAGACATATGCGACCACGCAACCCCCGGTCGGCGGCGCACCCCCCTCCGTATACTCGGGACTGCTCGCCAGAGCGCCCGGCACGCACCCGAGCCCGCCCGACGATCGTCGGCACGGGGCCGAGAGGGTCGTCGCCGGAGCATCGTGTCGAAGTCGTCATGCGGCGTGCTCCACCATGCGAGAGGGCGGACGGTCCCCGTCTGCCCCACGTCTCGAGAAGGGTCAGTACCAAGTGTCAGAACTGCAATGGGAATCCATTGACGAGAAGGCAGTCGACACGGCGAGGGTTCTCGCCGCGGATGCGGTCGAGAAGGTCGGCAACGGCCATCCCGGAACCGCCATGAGCCTCGCGCCCGCCGCCTACCTCCTGTTCCAGAAGGTCATGCGCCGCGATCCGTCCGACGCGACCTGGATCGGCCGCGACCGGTTCATCCTGTCGGTCGGCCACTCCTCGCTGACCCAGTACGTCCAGTTCTACCTGGGCGGCTACGGACTCGAGCTCGACGACCTCAAGGCGCTGCGCACCTGGGGCTCGAAGACCCCGGGCCACCCGGAGTACGGCCACACCGACGGCGTCGAGATCACCACCGGGCCGCTCGGCCAGGGCCTCGCCTCCGCCGTGGGCTTCGCCTACGCCTCGCGCTTCGAGCGCGACCTGTTCGACCCGGAGGCCGCCGCGGGCACCTCCCCGTTCGACCACTTCGTCTACGTGATCGCCGGCGACGGCGACCTGCAGGAGGGCGTCACCAGCGAGGCCTCCTCGCTGGCAGGCCACCAGAAGCTCGGCAACCTGGTCGTCATCTACGACTCCAACCAGATCTCGATCGAGGACGACACCAACATCGCCTTCACCGAGGACGTCAAGGCGCGCTACGAGGCCTACGACTGGCAGGTCCAGGTCGTCGACTGGAAGAAGACCGGCGAGTACGACGAGGACGTCGCCGAGCTGCACGCCGCGATCGAGGCCGCGAAGGGCGAGACCGACAAGCCGTCGCTCATCATCCTGCGCACCATCATCGGCTGGCCGTCGCCGAAGAAGCAGAACACCGGCAAGATCCACGGCTCCGCCCTGGGCGCCGACGAGCTCCGCGGACTCAAGGAGGTGCTCGGCTTCGACCCCGAGAAGACCTTCGACGTCGCCGACGAGGTCATCGAGCACACCCGCAAGGCCGTCGAGCGCGGCCAGGCCCAGCACGCCGAGTGGGACGAGCAGCTCGCCGCCTGGGCGTCCGCGAACCCCGAGAAGAAGGAGCTGCTCGACCGGGTCCTCTCGGGCGAGCTGCCCGAGGGCGTCCAGGAGGCGCTCCCCGTCTTCGAGCCCGGCAAGGAGGTCTCGACCCGCGCCGCGTCCGGCAAGGTCATCAACGCCCTCGCCGGCGTGATCCCCGAGCTGTGGGGCGGCTCCGCCGACCTCGCCGAGTCGAACAACACGACGATCGAGGGAGCCGGCTCCTTCGTCCCGACGGAGTTCTCGACCCACGAGTGGACCGGGAAGAAGGGCGGCCGCGTGCTGCACTTCGGCATCCGCGAGCACGCCATGGGCGCGATCCTCAACGGGATCGTCCTGCACGGCAACACCCGCCCCTTCGGCGGCACCTTCCTGATCTTCTCCGACTACATGCGCCCGGCGGTCCGTCTCGCCGCGCTCATGAAGGCGCCGGCCATCTACGTCTGGACCCACGACTCCGTGGCGCTCGGCGAGGACGGCCCGACGCACCAGCCGGTCGAGCAGCTGTCGACCCTCCGCGCGATCCCGGGCCTGGACGTCGTCCGCCCCGGCGACGCGAACGAGGTCGCCTACGCCTGGAAGACCATCCTCGAGCGCCGCGAGGGCCCCGCCGGCCTCGCGCTCACCCGTCAGAACATCCCGGTGTTCGAGCGCGGCGAGGGCGACGCGGAGGGTGAGACCTTCGCCTCCGCCGCGAACGTCGCCCGCGGTGCCTACATCCTGGCCGAGGCGCCGGGCGGCACCCCGGACGTGATCTTCATCGCGACCGGCTCCGAGGTCCAGATCGCCGTCGAGGCGCGCGAGGCCCTGAGGAGCGAGGGCGTCAACGCCCGCGTCGTCTCGGCTCCGTCCCTCGAGTGGTTCGAGGAGCAGGACGCCGAGTACCGCGAGAAGGTCCTGCCCTCCTCGGTGAAGGCGCGCGTCTCGATCGAGGCCGGCCTGAGCCTGGGCTGGCAGAAGTACGTCGGCGACGCCGGCCGCTCCGTCTCGATCGAGCACTTCGGCGCCTCGGCCGACTACAAGACCCTGTTCCGCGAGTTCGGGATCACCACCGAGGCGGCACTGTCCGCCGCCAAGGAGTCGCTCGCAGCCTCCTGACCCGAAGGCCGCGTCCACCACGGACGCGGCCTTCGCCGTCGGAGCAGCGGCTCCCCCTCACACCACGCACCACCTACGCAGAAGAAGAAGAGACATGACCGAGAACACCCCCACCGCAGAGCTCTCCGCCGCCGGCGTCAGCATCTGGCTCGACGACCTCTCCCGCTCGCGCATCTCCACCGGAGGGCTGCAGAAGCTCATCGAGGAGAAGAACGTCGTCGGAGTCACCACGAACCCCACGATCTTCGCCGCGGCCCTGACCAACGGCGAGTCCTACGACGCCCAGGTGCGCGAGCTCGCCTCCGCCGGCACCTCGGTGACCGACGCCGTCTTCGAGATCACCACCGACGACGTCGCCGCGGCGTCCGACATCTTCCGCCCGATCTACGACGCGACCAACGGCTACGACGGCCGCGTGTCGATCGAGGTCGAGCCCGGCCTGGCGCACGACGCCCAGGGCACCATCGAGCAGGCCAAGGCCCTCTGGGCCAAGGTCGACCGCCCCAACGCGATGATCAAGATCCCCGCGACCGTCGAGGGCCTCGAGGCCATCACGGAGGTCATCGGCTCCGGCATCTCGGTGAACGTCACCCTGATCTTCTCGCTCGCCCGCTACCGCGCCGTCATCAACGCGTACCTGGCCGGCCTCGAGAAGGCCAAGGACGCCGGCATCGACCTGTCGACCATCCACTCCGTCGCCTCGTTCTTCGTCTCGCGCGTCGACACCGAGATCGACAAGCGCCTCGAGGCCGTCGGAACCGACGAGGCCCGCGCCCTCAAGAGCAAGTCCGGCGTCGCCAACGCGCAGCTGGCCTACGAGGTCTTCGTCGAGGCGTTCGCCACCGAGCGCGCCCTGCTGCTCCAGGAGTCCGGCGCCAACCGCCAGCGCCCCCTCTGGGCCTCGACCGGCGTCAAGTCGACCGACCTCCCCGACACCCTCTACGTGACCGAGCTCGTCGCGGCCGGCGTGGTCAACACGATGCCCGAGAAGACCCTCGAGGCGACCTTCGACCACGGCGTCATCACCGGCGACACCGTCACGGGCTCGTACACCGACGCGAACGCCGTCCTCGACGCCGTCGCGGCGCAGGGCGTCTCGTACGCCGACGTCACCGAGCTGCTCGAGAAGGAGGGCGTGGAGAAGTTCATCGTCTCCTGGAACGAGCTGCTCGACACCGTCACCGCGGCGCTCGAGGGCGCGAAGGCGCAGGCCTGATCATGGCCATCCAGATCCACGTCAGCGGAGACGCCGAGAAGGCCGTCGACCGCGTCGTCCCGGAGCTCGTCGCCGACGAGGTCGCGTCCGGCATCACCGCCCAGGTCCCCACCCTGTGGGGCGCCGCGGCGGAGGAGGAGGCGGCCAAGCGCCTCGGGTGGACCGAGTCGACCACCGTCTCCCGCCCCCTGATCCCTCAGATCCTCGCCCTGCGCGAGGAGTTCCAGGCCAAGGGCGTCGACCACATCGTCCTCGGCGGCATGGGCGGCTCCTCGCTCGCGCCCGAGGTCATCACCCGCACCGCCGGCGTCGAGCTCACCGTGCTCGACTCGACGGCGCCCGGCCAGGTGCTCGCGGCCCTGAACGACCGGCTCGCGTCGACCGCGGTCGTCATCTCCTCGAAGTCCGGCTCGACCGTCGAGACCGCGAGCCAGAAGAAGGCCTACGAGAAGGCGTTCACGGAGGCGGGCATCGATCCGCTCGACCGCATCGTCATCGTGACCGACCCGGGCTCGCCCCTGGACACCTCCTCCCGCGAGGCCGGCTACCGCGTGTTCAACGCCGACCCGAACATCGGCGGGCGCTTCTCGGCGCTCTCCGCGTTCGGCCTCGTGCCGTCCGGGCTCGCCGGCGCCGACATCGCGGCCCTCCTCGACGAGGCGGCCGAGGCCTCCCTCGGGCTCGCCGTGGACTCCCCCGAGAACCCGGGCCTGATCCTCGGAGCGGCGATCGCCGCGACCAGCCCGCGCCGCGACAAGCTCGCGATCGTGGCCGACGGGACCGACATCGTCGGCTTCGCCGACTGGGCGGAGCAGCTCATCGCCGAGTCCACCGGCAAGGACGGCACGGGCATCCTTCCCGTCGTCCTCGGCACGCTGGCCCCCGAGCTCTCGGAGGACCTGCCCGACGTGCAGGTCGTCCGCCTGGTCGAGGACGCCGCGGCGCTGCACCTGTTCCCGCGCGACCGCCACGAGGGCGAGATCCTCCTCTCCGGCTCGCTCGGCGCTCAGATGCTGACGTGGGAGTACGCCGTCGCCGTCGCGGGTCGCCTCCTGGGCATCAACCCGTTCGACCAGCCCGACGTCGAGTCGGCGAAGGTCGCGACCCGGGCCCTGCTCGAGAAGCGCCCCGAGCCCGAGGCGCCCGCGTTCACCGACGCGGGCATCGAGGTCACCGGCAGCAGCAGCGTCACCGAGGGCGTCTCGACCGTCGCCGCCGCTGTCGACCGCCTCCTCGCGCAGCTGGGCGACGGCGGCTACGTCTCGATCCAGGCGTACGTCGACCGCCTCGCGCTCCCGCAGCTCGAGGGCGTGCGCGACCTCCTCGCCGCGCAGGCCCAGCGCCCCGTCACCTTCGGGTGGGGCCCGCGCTTCCTGCACTCGACCGGGCAGTACCACAAGGGCGGGGCGCCGACCGGCGTGTTCCTCCAGATCACCGAGCGCTCCGACGTGGACCTCGAGATCCCGGACAGCCCGTTCACCTTCGGCCAGCTCATCCTGGCGCAGGCCGCCGGCGACGCGAGCGTGCTCGCCGAGCACGGCCGGCCGGTGCTGACCCTCACGCTGACCGACCCCGAGGCCGACCTCGAGGCGCTCTTCGAGGCCCTCAACACCTGATCCGACGGGCACGCCGCCGCTGCGCTCTCGAGCGCGCGGCGGCGTGCCCGCAGTCGTCCCGCGACCACTTCCCGGGGCAGCAGCCGGGCCCGCCCGCTCCTCCCCCTCCCTCACCGATAGCAGTGCGCCGGTCCCACCGGCACACAGAAGGACACTGCACATGTCTGTGGACATCACCCCCGAGTTCAACCCGTTGAGGTTGAGCTTCGACCGCCGGTTGAACCGGATCGCCGGGCCCAGCGGCCTCGTCATCTTCGGCGTGACCGGCGACCTCTCCCGCAAGAAGCTCATGCCCGCGGTCTACGATCTCGCCAACCGCGGCCTCCTGCCTCCCGGCTTCGCCCTCGTCGGATTCGCCCGGCGCGACTGGGACGACCAGGACTTCGAGCAGGTCGTCCACGACTCCGTGAAGAAGCACGCCCGCACCGAGTTCCACGAGGAGGTCTGGGCGCAGCTCGCGCAGGGCATCCGGTTCGTGCAGGGCGAGTTCGACGACCCCGAGGCGTTCGCCCGCCTGAAGACGACCGTCGACGACCTCGACCGCGAGCGCGGCACGAACGGCAACTTCGCCTTCTACCTCTCGATCCCCCCGAAGTCCTTCCCGCAGGTCACCGAGCAGCTGCGCAGCTCCGGCCTCGCCGAGCAGAAGGACGGCCAGTGGCGCCGCGTCGTCATCGAGAAGCCGTTCGGCAGCGACCTGAAGACGGCCCGCGAGCTGAACGACGTCGTCGAGTCGGTCTTCCCGCCCGACTCCGTCTTCCGGATCGACCACTACCTCGGCAAGGAGACGGTCCAGAACATCCTGGCCCTCCGCTTCGCCAACATGATGTACGAGCCGCTCTGGAACTCGAACTACGTCGACCACGTGCAGATCACCATGGCCGAGGACATCGGCGTGGGCGGGCGCGCGGGCTACTACGACGGCATCGGAGCGGCGCGCGACGTCATCCAGAACCACCTGCTGCAGCTGCTCGCCCTGACCGCCATGGAGGAGCCGATCTCGTTCGACGCGGCCGACCTCCGTGCGGAGAAGGAGAAGGTCCTCGCGGCCGTCCGCCTCCCCGCCGACCTCTCCACTTCTACCGCCCGCGGACAGTACGCCGGCGGCTGGCAGGGCGGCGAGAAGGTGCTCGGCTTCCTCGAGGAGGACGGCATGAGCCCCACCTCGACCACCGAGACCTACGCCGCCATGCGCCTGGACATCGGCACCCGACGCTGGGCCGGCGTGCCGTTCTACCTGCGGGCCGGCAAGCGCCTCGGCCGCCGCGTCACCGAGATCGCGGTCGTGTTCAAGCGGGCACCGAAGCAGCTCTTCGCCGAGAGCCAGACCACGTCGCTGGGCCAGAACGCGCTCGTCATCCGGGTCCAGCCCGACGAGGGCGTCACCATGCGATTCGGCTCGAAGGTGCCCGGCGCCGGCATGCAGGTGCGCGACGTGACGATGGACTTCGGCTACGGCCACGCGTTCACCGAGGCGAGCCCCGAGGCCTACGAGCGCCTCATCCTCGACGTCCTCCTGGGCGAGCCGCCGCTCTTCCCCCGGCACGAGGAGGTCGAGCTGTCCTGGAAGATCCTCGACCCGATCGAGGAGTTCTGGGCCACGCAGGGCCAGCCCGAGCAGTACCGCCCCGGAACCTGGGGCCCCGATTCCGCCGACGAGCTCCTCGCCCGCGACGGCCGCACCTGGAGGCGTCCATGATCGTCGATCTGCCCGACACCACGACGAGCGAGGTCTCGAAGACCCTCGTCAAGATCCGCGAGGAGGGCGGCGCCGTCGCCCTCGGCCGCGTCCTCACCCTCATCATCGCGACCTCCCGGGGTCACGAGGAGGAGGCCATCGAAGCCGCGAACGACGCGTCCCGCGAGCACCCGATGCGCGTCATCGTGGTCTCGAAGGACGACGGCACCACCACGGTCCCGGTCGACGCGACGGCGCGGGTCGACGCGCAGATCCGGGTCGGAGGCGACGCCGGCGCGAGCGAGGTCGTCGTGCTCCGTCCCTACGGAGACGCGGCCGAGGACGAGGAGAGCCTGGTCACGGGCCTGCTCCTCCCCGACGCCCCCGTCGTGGCCTGGTGGCCGAACAGCGCTCCGGACAACGCCTCCGCGTCCCCGATCGGCCGGATCGCCACTCGGCGGATCACCGACGCGTCGGCCCAGTCGAACCCGGCGGAGGCGCTGCACCACCTCGCGTCCACCTACGCCCCCGGCGACACCGACTTCGCCTGGACCCGCCTCACCCTCTGGCGCGCGCAGCTCGCCGCCGTGCTCGACCAGCCGCCCTACGAGCCGATCACGGCCGTCGAGGTCTCGGGCGCGGCCGACTCGCCCTCGACGATCCTGCTCGCCGCCTGGCTGCAGCTCGAGCTCGACATCCCCGTCGACCATGAGCTCACGATCAGCGCCACCGGGTCCAGCGGGATCCACGGCGTGCGGCTCATCCGCGACTCCGGAGTGATCGAGCTCGAGCGCTCGGTGCCCAACGTCGCGACGCTCACTCAGCCCGATCAGCCGGTCCACGACATCTCGCTCCCCCGCCGCAGCCTCCGGGACTGCCTGGCGGAGGAGCTGCGCCGACTCGACCCGGATGACCTGTACGGTGAAGTGATCTCGCGCGGGGTCGACATGCTCACTGAGAAGGCCGAGGCCCGCAGCGCCTCCTGAGGCGTGGGCGCCCGTCCAGGGCGCCCGCACCTCAGAGCTTCCCGACACGGAGCCGAACCCCGCCGATCGGCACCCGAACCCGAAGGAGTCCCCTGAGATGACCACCGAACGCCGCGTGCTGGTCCACCGCGACAAGCAGACCCTCGCCGGCTCGGTCGCCGCCCGGTTCCTCACCAAGACGATCGACGTCCTCGACGACCTGGGTTCGGCGAACGTCGTGCTCACCGGAGGGACGATGGGAGCCGCCACGCTCAAGGAGATCGGCTCCTCCTCCGCCGCCGGCAACGTGGACTGGTCGCGCGTGCACTTCTGGTGGGGCGACGAGCGCTGGGTGCCCCGCGGCCACGAGGACCGCAACGACGTCCAGGCCGGGGACCTCTTCAGCGTCCTCGATGTGCCGGCGGCGAACGTGCACTCCTACCCGGCCTCGGACGAGGGCCTGGACCTCGACGGCGCCGCCGCTGCCTACGACGCGGAGCTGCGCGAGCACGCCTCCGAGGGGCGCGATTACCCGCGCTTCGACATCACCTTCCTCGGCGTCGGGCCGGACGGGCACATCGCGTCGCTGTTCCCCGAGCGCTCCGCGATCCGCTCCACGACGCCCGGCGTCCTCGCCGTCCGCAACTCTCCGAAGCCGCCGCCCGAGCGCCTCACCCTCACGCTGCCGCTGATCAACCAGTCGGACCGCATCTGGATGGTGCTCGCCGGCGCCGACAAGGCCTCGGCCCTGGGCCTCGCGCTCGCGGGTGCCAGCACGAACGAGGTGCCCGCGTCGGGCGCGTTCGGTCGCAAGCGCACGGTGTTCTTCGTCGACCAGGAGGCAGCGGCCGAGGTCCCCGAGTCGCTCATCGCTCCGAGCTACTGAGCCCGGTCCGGAAACGACGGAAGGCCCGTCCCCTGAGGGGGCGGGCCTTCCGTCGTTCGTCGTGCGGTGAGGATCAGGACGGGGTCGCGGTGCCTCGTCGGGCGCGCAGCTGCTGCAGCGCCTCCTCGAGGAGCTGAGCCGCCTCGGCCTCGGTGCGGCGCTCCTTCACGTAAGCGAGGTGCGTCTTGTAGGGCTCGGTCTTCGCGACCTGGGGCGGGTTCGCCCGGTCGCGGCCCGCGGGGAGACCGGACTGCGGGGAGTCGATCACCTCGGGGATCTCGTCCTCGGGGAGGGCCGCCGAGAAGTGGCGCACCGTCTCGTTGCCGAGAGCGTCCCAGTAGGAGACCGCGACGCGCTCCGCGTGGAAGCCCCGGTCCTGCTCGCCCATGGGTCCTGCGCCGACGCGCGAACCGCGGATTGCACTGCCGCCTGATGCCATTGCGAGTACCCCTATGCTCCGGTGGTGAACTTGGTGATGAGTCCGAGCACCACGATGCAGGCCAGCCAGACGACGCCCAGGATCACGGTGATGCGGTTCAGGTTGCGCTCGGCGACGCCCGACGCGCCGAGGTTGGAGGTGACTCCGCCCCCGAACATGTCGGACAGACCGCCGCCGCGCCCCTTGTGGAGCAGGATCAGCATGGTGAGCAGGAGGCTCGTGATGCCCAGGATGACCTGGAGCACGACCTGGAGGATGTCCACGCGGTACCTTTCGAAGTTCTGGCGCGTTGCGCGCCCCGACGAGTATAACGGCGCCTGCGAATCCGCGAGGAATGCGTCGTCCCGTGTTCGGGGCGATGTATACGAGTGTCCGTCGATGGGCGGAGCGGGTGGCCTCGTCGCGGTGCCCTCGACAACCTCTTCAGTCGCCGGACCGCGAGCCTGTGATCCACGTACCAGCGGACCGATCGAGCCGAACGCGCCACGCTCTAGGAGAGCACCCCGCGACGAGCCGACAGCACCGCACCGGCCAACGCGCGAAGCCGGTGTGGGATCTTCCGGGGCGAACCGGTGATCCGCGTTCCAGCGGATCGACGTAGCCGGACGCATCCCGCTCCCGGAACCGCGCCCCGTCGCGAAGCCGACCGCGCCACGCCGCGCAGGGAGCGGCGTGGACGACAGCGAGGCGAACCGGCGATCCGCGTCCGAGCGGATCGACGTAGCCGAACGCATCCCGCTCTCGGAACCGCGCCCCGTCGCGAAGCCGACCGCGCCACGCCGCGCAGGGAGCGGCGTGGACGACGAGAGGGCGGGCCCGATGGGCCCGCCCTCTCGTCGCAGCAACTCAGACCCCGACGTGGTTCCGGAATCGTGCGATCGCCGCGAACTCGTCGACCTGGAGGCTGGCGCCTCCGACGAGTGCTCCGTCGACGTCGGGCTCGCGCATGAAGCCGGCGATGTTGCCGGACTTCACGGAGCCGCCGTAGAGGATGCGGGTCTTCGCGGCGGTGTCGGCGCCGAGGACGTCGGCGACGACTCCGCGGAGCGCCTTGCAGACCTGCTGGGCCTGCTCGGGCGTCGCGGCCTGTCCGGAGCCGATGGCCCAGACCGGCTCGTAGGCGACGACGAGGTCGGCGTCCGCGGGCAGGCCGGTGAGGGCCTCCTTCAACTGGGCGACCGGCACGGCCGACGGGCCGTGCTTCTCGAGGTCCTCCGCGGTCTCGCCGACGCAGATGATCGGAGCGACGCCGTGATTGACGGCCGCAGCCGACTTGGCGGCGATGTCCGCGTCCGTCTCGCCGTGGAGCGTGCGACGCTCCGAGTGGCCGACGATCACGTAGTCGCAGTCGAGCTGCTTCAGGAACTGACCCGAGATCTCACCGGTGTAGGCGCCGCTGTCGAACTTCGAGACGTCCTGCGCGCCGTACTTGAGCGGCAGCTTGTCCGAGTCGACGAGGATCTGCACGGGCCGGAGGTCCGTGAAGGGCGGGAACACCGCGACCTCGACGCCGTCGAAGTCGTGATCGGCGTCCTTGAGGCTCCACGCCAGCTTCTGCACGAAGGCGATGGCCTGGAGGTGGTCCAGGTTCATCTTCCAGTTGCCGGCGATGAGCGGGGTGCGGGCGGCGGTGTCTACCATCCGAGGACCTCCAGTCCGGGGAGGCGCTTGCCCTCGAGGAATTCGAGGCTCGCTCCGCCTCCCGTCGAGATGTGGCCGAACTGGTCGTCGCGGAACCCGAGGGCGCGGACGGCCGCGGCTGAGTCGCCTCCGCCGACGACGCTGAGACCGTCGACCTCGGTGAGCGCCTGCGCGACGGTCTTGGTGCCCGCCGCGAACGGCTCGAGCTCGAAGACGCCCATGGGGCCGTTCCAGAACACCGTCCTGGACGCCGCGATGATCTCGGCGAAGTGCGCGGCGGTGTCCGGACCGATGTCCAGGCCGAGGCCCTTCTCACCGAAGGGCGTGCCCTCGATCGCGTCGGCCGAGGCGACCTGGTGCTCGGCGTCGGGGCCGAACTCCGACGCCACGACGACGTCCGTCGGCAGGACGATCTCCACACCCAGCTCCTTCGCCTTCGCGAGGTAGCCGAGCACGGTGTCGACCTGGTCGGCCTCCAGCAGGCTGGCGCCGACCTCGTGGCCCTGGGCCTTGAGGAAGGTGAAGAGCATTCCGCCGCCGATGAGGATCGAGTCGACCTTCGGGAGCAGGTGCTCGATCACGCCGAGCTTGTCCGAGACCTTCGAGCCGCCGAGGACGACCGCGTAGGGGCGCTCGGGCTTCTCGGTGAGCCGCTCCAGCACCTCGAGCTCGGCCGCGATCAGCGTGCCGGCCGCGCTGGGGAGAAGCTCGGCGAGCTCGTAGACGCTCGCCTGCTTGCGGTGCACGACGCCGAACCCGTCGGAGACGAAGGCGTCGCCGTAGGCGGCCAGCTTCTCGGCGAAGGTGCGGCGCTCGGCCTCGTCCTTGCTCGTCTCGCCGGCGTTGAACCGGAGGTTCTCGAGGACGACGACCTGGCCGTCCTCGAGGGCGTCGACGGCGGCCGAGGCCGCCTCCCCGACGGTGTCCTCGGCGAAGGCCACCGGAGCGTCGAGCAGCTCGCCGAGGCGGGCGGCGACGGGAGCGAGGCTGTACTTCGCCTCGGGCTTCCCCTCGGGGCGCCCGAGGTGGCTCACGACCACGACTCGGGCGCCCTCGGAGACCAGACGCTGGAGTGTGGGCACCGACGCGCGCACGCGGCCGTCGTCCGTGATCGTTCCGTCCTTCAGGGGGACGTTCAGATCGCAGCGGACGACGACGCGCTTGCCTGCGAGGGAGCCCAGTGAGTCCAGAGTGCGGAGCGTCACTGCGCGCAGCCCTTAGAGCTTGCCGGCGACGAACTCGGTGACGTCGACGAGGCGGTTGGAGTAGCCCCACTCGTTGTCGTACCAGGAGGCGACCTTGACCTGGCTGCCGATGACCTTCGTGAGGCCCGCGTCGAAGATCGACGAGTGCGGGTCGGTCACGATGTCGCTCGAGACGATCGGGTCCTCGGTGTACTTGAGGATGCCCTTGAGGTCTCCCTCGGAGGCCGCCTTGTACGCCGCGTTGATCTCCTCGACGGTGGCGGGCTTGGTCAGCTCAACGGTGAGGTCGGTGATCGAGCCGGTCGGGACCGGGACGCGGAGGGCGTAGCCGTCGAGCTTGCCGACGAGCTCCGGGATGACCAGGCCGAGCGCCTTGGCGGCACCGGTCGAGGTCGGGATGATGTTGACGGCGGCGGCGCGGGCGCGACGCAGGTCGCTGTGCGGGCCGTCCTGGAGGTTCTGGTCGGCGGTGTACGCGTGGACCGTGGTCATCAGGCCGCGCTCGATGCCGAAGTTGTCGAGCAGCACCTTGGCGAGCGGCGCGAGGCAGTTCGTGGTGCAGGACGCGTTCGAGATGATGTCGTGCGTCGCGGGGTCGTAGGTGTTCTCGTTCACGCCGAGGACCAGGGTCGCGACGTCGCTGCCGGTGGCGGGAGCGGAGACGATGACCTTCTTGGCACCCGCGGTGATGTGCTTGCGCGCGTCCTCCGACTTGGTGAAGCGGCCGGTCGACTCGATGACGACGTCGACTCCCAGTTCGCCCCAGGGGAGGTTCGCGGGGTCGCGCTCCTCGAGGACGATGATCGGCTTGCCGTTGACGACGATGCGGTCGCCGTCGAGCTCGACGGTCGCGTCGAGGCGGCCCGTGATGGAGTCGTACTTCAGGAGGTGCGCGAGGGCCTTGTTGTCGGTGAGGTCGTTGACCGCGACGATCTCGAGGTCGCTGCCCTTGGCGAGGGCTGCACGGAAGAAGTTACGGCCGATACGGCCGAAGCCGTTGATGCCGATCTTGACGGACACAGATATCTCCTGGTGAGGAAAGGCACCTCGACGGTGCAGTGGAGGGGTGGAAGCCGACGACAGGGCGTCCCGGGCGCGGGGCCCGGGACGCCGAGATCGCTACGACAGTAGCAGCAGGCCCGAAGTCTTCTCGCGGGCCTTCTCGAAGCGCGCGGACACATCGGCCCAGTTCACGATGTTCCAGAACGCCTTGACGTAGTCGGCCTTCACGTTGACGTAGTCGAGGTAGAAGGCGTGCTCCCACATGTCGAGGAGGAGGACCGGGACGGTCGCCGCGGCGAGGTTGCCCTGGTGGTCGTAGAGCTGCTCGATGATGAGCTTCTCGCCGAGCGAGTCCCAGGCGAGGATCGACCAGCCGGAGCCCTGGATGCCGAGGGCCGAGGCGGTGAAGTGGGCGCGGAACTTGTCGAACGACCCGAAGTTGTCGTCGATGGCCGCGGCGAGCTCGCCGACGGGCTTGTCGCCGCCGTCCGGCGAGAGGTTGTTCCAGAACACGGTGTGGTTCACGTGACCGGCGAGGTTGAAGGCGAGGTCCTTCTGGAGCTTGTTCACGTTCGCGAGGTTCTCGCTGTCGCGAGCCTCCTGCAGCGAGGCGAGGGCGGTGTTCGCCCCGGCCACGTACGTCGCGTGGTGCTTGTCGTGGTGGAGCTCCATGATCCGTCCACTGATGTTCGGCTCGAGGGCCGAGTAGTCGTAGGGCAGTTCGGCGAGCGTGTAGTCAGCCATGTGCGATCTCCTGTTCGTGGTCGTCGCTCCCGTGCGACCCGCCGGCGTCTCGGCGTTCTCCGCGAGGCGGAGGAGGAGGGCCGGGAGTGTCCTGAGCGACTTGATCAGTCTAGCGAGGGGGCCCCACCGCGTTCGGAGGGCTTGCGCTGTTCGACCAGGAGACACTCAGCGTTCGCCGGGCGGGGCGCGCCGTGCGGCCGGGCCTACAGGTCCTGCAGCTCGGCCGGGAGGTTCGCGTCGGTGCCCGGGATGTCGAGGTCGGACGCGCGCTTGTCGGCCATCGCGAGGAGGCGGCGGATGCGGCCGGCGACGGCGTCCTTCGTCATCGGCGGATCGGCGTGGTGGCCGAGCTCGTCGAGGCTCGCGTCGCGGTGCGCGAGGCGCAGGCGCCCGGCGTAGCGGAGGTGCTCGGGGATGTCGTCGCCCAGGATCTCCATCGCGCGCTCGACGCGGGCGCACGCCGCGACGGCGGCCTGGGCGGAGCGGCGGAGGTTCGCGTCGTCGAAGTTGACGAGGCGGTTCGCGGTCGCCCGCACCTCGCGGCGCTGGCGCAGCTCCTCCCAGCTTGCGACGGTCGCGGTCGCGCCCATCAGGGTGAGCATCGCGCTGATGCTCTCGCCGTCGCGGATGACGACCCGGTGGACGCCGCGCACCTCGCGGGACTTGGCCTGGACTCCCAGGCGTCCGGCGGCTCCGACGATCGCCATGGCCGCCTCGTTGCCGGGGCAGACGATCTCGAGCGCCGCGGAGCGGCCCGGGTCGGTCAGCGAGCCCTGGGCGAGGAAGGCGCCGCGCCACAGGGCGGCGAGCTCCTCGCGGGAGCCGGTCGTGAGGCGGTTGGGCAGGCCGCGGACGGGCCGGCCCCGCTGGTCGAGGAGGCCGGTCTGCCGGGCGAGGGTGTCCCCGCCCTCGACGACGCGCACCAGCCAGCTCGTGGTCCTCCGGGATCCGCCGGCCGAGACGATGCTGCCCTCGCTGCGGACGCCGTACAGCTCGGCGAGGTCGCGGCGCACGCGGGTCGCGAGCGGGGCGGAGTCGAGCTCGACCTCGACCGCGAGGCGGTTGGAGATGATGTGCAGTCCTCCGGAGAAGCGGAGGATGGTCGCCAGTTCGGCGGCACGGACGGTGTTCTTGCGCGAGACGATCGCGACCAGTTCGCCCTTGACGTCTGCGGTGAGGGCCACGGAGTCTTCCTTACGTCGGGTGCGCGGCTGAGCGCGCGGGGATCATTCTCGGCCGAGGTCGCGGTGCGCCACGTTGACGGCGACGCCCGGCAGCTCGGCCAGACGGGCCGCGACACGGCCCGCGACCGCGACGGAGCGGTGCTTGCCTCCCGTGCAGCCGATCGCGATGGTCGCGTGGCGCTTGTTCTCGCGCTGGTAGCCGTCGAGCACGGGGCGCAGGGCCCGGGAGTAGGAGTCGATGAACTCCTCGGCGCCCTGCTGGGCCAGCACGTAGTCTCTCACCTCTTCGTCGAGACCCGTGTGCGGACGCAGCTCAGGGATCCAGTACGGGTTCGGCAGGAACCGCGCGTCGGCCACCATGTCGGCGTCCGTCGGCAGCCCGTACTTGAAGCCGAAGCTCATCACCGTGACCTGGAGGCCCGCGCGGCCGGCCTCGGCGAAGCGCTCGGTGATGCTGGTGGCCAGCTGGTGGATGTTGAGGTCCGAGGTGTCGATGACGATGTCGGCCGACTCCCGCAGCTGAGCGAGGCGCGTCCGCTCGGCGGAGATGCCGTCGAGGAGGGTCCCCCGGCCCTGCAGCGGGTGCGGACGGCGCACCTGCTCGAAGCGGCGGACGAGCGCGGCGTCGGTGGCCTCGAGGAACACCACTCGGAGGTCGACCCCGGCGCGCAGCTCGCGGACGATGTCGCCGAGGTCCTCGAAGAAGTCGCGTCCGCGGACGTCGACGACCGCCGCGATCTTCGGCAGCGTGTCCCCTGCACGCTGCGCCAGGTCGACCAGCGGGCGCAGCATCTGCGGCGGCAGGTTGTCGACGACGTACCAGCCGAGGTCCTCCAGCGCGTTCGCGGCCGTGGACCGGCCCGCTCCGGACATCCCCGTGACGATCAGCACGTCCTGCTGCTCGCTCTCCGTGCTCATGCGCTCTCCGTGCTCGTGTCTGCTCGTGTCCTCGGTGCCGGGCACCGGCCGCTCTCCCCCGGAGCGCGGGCCTCCAGCCTAGGGCGTGCCCCCGACGGCGGACCCGTCCGGATGCAGGTGCGCGTGGATCGCGCCCGCCAGCGTCGGGCCGATGCCCTTGACCTCGGCGATCTCGGCCTCGCCCGCCTCGCGGAGCCGGGCGACGGATCCGAAGTGCTTCAGCAGGTCGCGGACTCGCGTGCCTCCGAGCCCGGGCACCTCGGCCAGCTGCGACGAGATGTCGCGCTTGCGACGCGTCCTCTGGTGGGTGATCGCGAAGCGGTGCGCCTCGTCGCGGATGCGCTGGAAGAGGAAGAGCGCATCGCTGTTGCGCGGCAGGATGACGGGGAAGTCGGAGTCCGGCAGCCAGATCTCCTCGAGGCGCTTGGCGATCCCGCAGAGGGTGATGCCGGTCACCCCGGACTCGTCGAGCGCGCGCTGCGCCGCCGCGACCTGCGGCTGGCCGCCGTCGACGATCAGCAGCTGCGGGGGGTACGAGAACTTGCGCCGCTTGGCCTCGCCGGTCTCGGGGTCGACCGCCGCGGGCTCGACCGGCTCGCGGAGGTAGGCGAGGCGGCGGGTGAGCACCTGGTACAGCGACTCGGTGTCGTCCGTCGACTCCGCGATGGAGAACCGCCGGTACTGGTCCTTCCGCGCGAGCCCGTCCTCGAAGACCACCATCGAGGCGACGATGTTGGTGCCGCTGAGGTGGGAGACGTCGTAGCACTCCATCCGGAGCGGCGCCTCGCTCATGCCGAGGGCGTCGCGGATGTCCTCCAGAGCCTGCGTCCGAGCGGTGAAGTCGGCGGAGCGGCGGGTCTTGTAGAGCATCAGCGAGTGCTTCGCGTTCTGCGTCGCCGTCTCGAGGAGGGCGGCCTTGTCTCCGCGCTGGGCCGCTCGGAGGCGCACGTTCGTGCCGCGCAGTCCGCTCAGCCACTCCTCGAGCGCCTCGGTGTCCTCGGGCAGCTCCGGCACGACGACCTCCCGGGGCGGGACGTCGCCGGTCTCGTAGGCGGCCTGGAGGGCCGTGTCGACGAGCTCCGCCGTGCTCATGTCGAGCTCCTTGTCGACGACCCAGCCCCGCTCGCCGCGGATGCGCCCGCCGCGGACCCGGAACTGCTGCACGGAGGCGGCGAGCTCGTCGTGGACGATCGCGTAGAGGTCGACGTCCACGTTGTCCTTGAGCACGACCGCGCTCTTGGCGAGGACCGCGTCGAGGGCGGCGGCCTGATCGCGCAGCTTCCCCGCGCGCTCGTACTCCATCGCCGCCGCGGCCTCGCGCATCTCCTTCTCGAGCTCGCCGATCATCCGGCGGTCGTGGCTGCCCATGAAGGCGACGAAGCGGTCGACCATCTCGCGGTGCTCGGCGAAGGTGACGCGGTGGGAGCAGGGCCCGCCGCAGCGGCCGATCTGCGACGCGAAGCAGGGCTTGCCGCTCTGCATGGCGCGCTTGTAGTTGGAGTCGTTGCAGGTCCTGATCGGGAACGCCTTGATCATCAGGTCGATCGTCTCGTGGATCGCCCAGATCTTGGGGTAGGGCCCGAAGTAGCGGGCCTTCCTGATCTTGGCGTTCCGCGTGACCATCACCCGCGGGGCCTCGTCGCCGAGCGTCACCGCCATGTAGGGGTAGGACTTGTCGTCGCGGAACTTGACGTTGAAGGGTGGATCGAACTCGTTGATCCAGGTGAACTCGAGCTGCAGGGCCTCGACGTCGGTGCCGACGACGGTCCATTCGACGCCGGAGGCCGAGGTGACCATCCGCCGGGTGCGCTCGTGCAGGCTCGGCAGCGGGGCGAAGTAGTTGCTCAGCCGCGCGCGGAGGTTCTTGGCCTTGCCCACGTAGAGCACCCGCCCCCGGGCGTCCGTGAAGCGGTACACGCCCGGGAGGGTCGGGATCTCACCCGGCTTCGGCCGGAAGTCGACTGTCTGCGCCATGCCTCTCGCTCGCGTCAGCCGAGGATCTCGGCGAGGAACATGCCGGTGTGGCTGCCCTCGACCTTCGCCACGTGCTCGGGGGTGCCCACCGCGACCACCTGTCCGCCGCCGGCGCCGCCCTCGGGACCCATGTCGATCAGCCAGTCGGCCGACTTGATGACGTCGAGGTTGTGCTCGATGGTGATCACCGTGTTGCCCTTGTCGACCAGGCCGTTGAGGACGAGGAGAAGCTTGCGGACGTCCTCGAAGTGCAGGCCCGTCGTCGGCTCGTCGAGCACGTAGACGCTGCGGCCGTTGGAGCGGCGCTGGAGCTCGGTCGCCAGCTTGACGCGCTGCGCCTCGCCGCCGGAGAGCGTGGTCGCGCTCTGCCCGAGGCGGACGTAGCCGAGGCCCACCTCCACCAGCGTGCGGAGGAAGCGGTGGATCGCCGTGATGGGCTCGAAGAAGTCGGCCGCCTCGGCGATCGGCATGTCGAGCACCTCGGCGATGTTCTTGCCCTTGTAGTGCACGGTCAGGGTGTCGCGGTTGTAGCGCGCTCCCCCGCAGACCTCGCACGCGACGTAGACGTCGGGCAGGAAGTTCATCTCGATCTTGATGGTGCCGTCGCCCGAGCAGGCCTCGCAGCGGCCGCCCTTGACGTTGAAGCTGAAGCGGCCGGGCAGGTACCCCCGCGCCTTCGCCTCGGTGGTCTCGGCGAAGAGGTTGCGGATGCGGTCGAACACGCCCGTGTAGGTGGCGGGGTTCGAGCGCGGCGTGCGGCCGATCGGATTCTGGTCGACGTGCACGACCTTGTCGAGGTTCTCGAGGCCGGTGACGCGCGTGTGCTTGCCCGGCACCTTGCGGGCGCCGTTGAGCTGGTTGGCGAGCACGCGGTAGAGGATGTCGTTCACGAGGGTGCTCTTGCCGGAGCCGGAGACCCCGGTGACCGCGACGAACGTGCCGAGCGGGAACTCCGCGTCGACCTTGCGGAGGTTGTTGGCGTTCGCCCCGACGACCTTGATCATCCGCTTGCGGTCGATCTTCCGCCGCTTCTTCGGGACCTCGATCGCCTTGCGGCCCGAGACGTAGTCGCCGGTGAGCGAGTGGGTGTTCTCGAGCAGCGACTCGTAGGAGCCGGAGTGCACGACCTTGCCGCCGTTGACCCCGGCGCCCGGGCCGATGTCGACGATCCAGTCGGCGGTGCGGATGGTGTCCTCGTCGTGCTCGACCACGATCAGCGTGTTGCCCAGGTCGCGCAGCTTGATGAGGGTGTCGATCAGGCGGCGGTTGTCGCGCTGGTGCAGGCCGATGCTCGGCTCGTCGAGCACGTAGAGCACGCCGGTCAGCCCGGAGCCGATCTGGGTCGCCAGGCGGATGCGCTGCGCCTCGCCGCCCGACAGGGAGGCGGCGGCGCGCGAGAGGTTGAGGTAGTTGAGCCCGACCTCGATGAGGAAGTCGATGCGCGCGCGGATCTCGCGCAGCACCTGCGCGGCGATGTGCGCCTCGCGGTCGGTCAGCTCGAGCCGGCTCATGAAGTCCTGGGCGTCGCCGAGGCTGAGGTCGGCCACGTCCGCGATGCTCGCCCCGTGCACGAGCACGGCGAGCACCTCGGGCTTGAGGCGGGAGCCCTTGCACACGGGGCAGGGCACCTCGCGGAGGAACTCGGACCAGCGGGTGCGCTGGACGTCGGTCTCGGCCTGGACGAACTGGCGCTCGATGTAGGGCACGACGCCCTCGAAGCCCGAGGTGTAGCTCATCTCGCGGCCGTAGCGGTTCTTCCACTTGACCTTGACCTCGAAGTTGTCGCCGTGGAGGACGGCCTGCTGCACCTCGGTGCTGAGGCGCTTCCACGGGGTGGTGAGCGTGAAGCCGAGGTCGCGGGAGAGGCCGTCGAGCAGCTTCTCGTAGTACTGGAACAAGCCCTTGCCCTGGGTGGTCCAGGGGATGATGACGCCCTCGGCGATGCTCAGGTCGGGGTCGCCGAGCAGCAGCTCGTCATCGACCGACATGCGCGTGCCGAGGCCCGAGCACTCCGGGCAGGCGCCGAAGGGCGCGTTGAAGGAGAAGGTCCGCGGCTCGATCTCGGTCAGCGAGATCGGGTGGTTGTTGGGGCAGGACAGCTTCTCGGAGTAGGTGGTCCAGGCGCCGTCGCCCTCGCCGTCGACGTAGTTGATCTGCACGATGCCGTCGGTGAGCCGCAGGGCCGTCTCGAGCGAGTCGGTGAGGCGCCCGAGGATGTCGGGGCCGGCCACGAGCCGGTCGACCACGACGGAGATGTCGTGCTTGTACTGCTTCTTGAGCACCGGCGGCTCGCTCAGCTGGACGAGCTTCCCGTCCACCATGGCGCGGGAGTAGCCGCCCGCGGTCAGCTCCTTGAAGAGGTCGACGAACTCGCCCTTCTTCTGGGAGACGACGGGGCTGAGGATCTGGTAGCGGGTACCGGTCTCGAGCTCCATCAGCTGGTCGGCGATCTGCTGCACGGTCTGCGCGGAGATCCGCTCGCTGCAGATGGGGCAGTGCGGGACGCCGATGCGCGCCCACAGCAGACGCATGTAGTCGAAGATCTCGGTGATCGTGCCGACGGTGGAGCGCGGGTTGCGGTTCGTCGACTTCTGGTCGATCGAGACCGCGGGGCTGAGGCCCTCGATGAAGTCGACGTCCGGCCGGTCCACCTGCCCGAGGAACTGGCGGGCGTACGCGGAGAGGGACTCGACGTAGCGCCGCTGGCCCTCCGCGAAGATCGTGTCGAAGGCCAGGGAGGACTTGCCCGAGCCCGAGAGACCGGTGAACACCACCATCGAGTCGCGCGGGATCTCGAGGTCGACGTTCTGCAGGTTGTGCACCCGCGCGCCGCTCACCACCAGCTTCGAGGACGACTCGTCGAGCGAGGAGACGAAGCGGTGGAAGGAGGGAGAGGGGGTGGAGGAGGGGTCCGTAACGGCGTTCAGGATCGACACTCCGAAAGTGTATGCGGAGCCACCGACATCGCCCGTGGCGTTCGCTGGGCGCTGATCCGCGGGCCCCTCCCCTTGCGGATCAGCGCCCCCGATCAGGACAGGTGCCCGGCCTTCTCCATCTGGCGGAGCTCGCGCTTGAGCTCCTGGACCTCGTCCCGCAGCCGGGCCGCGAGCTCGAACTTGAGCTCGCCCGCCGCCTGGAGCATCTGCCCGTTGAGGTCGGAGATGATCGCCTCGAGGTCGTTGCCGCCGTTCGCGGCGAGACCCTGACGGCGCAGGTTCGGCGTCGGGCTCTTCTTCTTGGCGTCGCGCCCGGCGAGCAGCTTGGCGGTGTCGGCCCCCTCGCGGGCGAGGGCGTCGGTGATGTCGGCGATCTTCTTCCGCAGCGGCGTCGGGTCGATGCCGTGGTCGAGGTTGTAGGCGACCTGCTTCTCGCGTCGGCGGTCGGTCTCGTCGATCGCGAGCCGCATCGAGTCCGTCACCTTGTCGGCGTACATGTGGACCTCGCCCGAGACGTTGCGCGCCGCACGGCCGATCGTCTGGATGAGCGACGTGGACGAGCGGAGGAAGCCCTCCTTGTCGGCGTCGAGGATCGCGACGAGCGAGACCTCGGGCAGGTCGAGCCCCTCGCGCAGCAGGTTGATGCCGACCAGGACGTCGTACACGCCCGCTCGCAGCTCCGAGAGGAGCTCGACGCGCCTCAGGGTGTCGACGTCGGAGTGCAGGTAGCGGACCCGGACGCCGGCCTCCGTGAGGAAGTCGGTGAGCTCCTCGGCCATGCGCTTCGTCAGCGTCGTGACGAGCACGCGCTCGTCGCGCTCGGTGCGGCGCTTGATCTCCTCGAGCAGGTCGTCGATCTGGCCCTTCGTCGGCTTGACGACGATCTCGGGATCGATCAGGCCGGTCGGGCGGATGATCTGCTCGACGATGCCGTCGGCGATGCCCATCTCGTAGCGGCCCGGAGTCGCCGAGAGGTAGACGGTCTGGCCGACGCGAGACTTGAACTCCTCCCACTTCAGGGGCCGGTTGTCCATCGCCGAGGGCAGGCGGAAGCCGTGCTCGACCAGCGTGCGCTTGCGGGAGGCGTCGCCCTCGTACATCGCACCGATCTGCGGCACCGTCACGTGCGACTCGTCGATCACGACGAGGAAGTCGTCCGGGAAGTAGTCGAGCAGGCAGTGCGGGGCCTCGCCCGACTCGCGGCCGTCGATGTGGCGGGAGTAGTTCTCGATGCCGGAGCAGAATCCGATCTGCTGCATCATCTCGAGATCGAAGGTCGTGCGCATCCGCAGGCGCTGCGCCTCGAGGAGCTTGTTCTGCTTCTCGAGGTCGGCCAGGCGCACCTCGAGCTCCTGCTGGATGGTGTCGATCGCACGGTGCATGACGTCCTGGCTGGCGACGTAGTGCGAGCCGGGGAAGACCGACACGGAGTCGAGCTTCCGGACGATGTCGCCGGTGAGCGGGTGGAGCGTGTAGAGCGCCTCGATCTCGTCGCCGAACATCTCGATCCGGATCGCGAGCTCCTCGTACATCGGGATGATCTCGATCGTGTCGCCCCGCACCCGGAAGGTGCCGCGGGCGAAGTCGACGTCGTTGCGCGCGTACTGCATCGACACGAACTTGCGGATGAGGCGGTCCCGGTCGACCCGCTGGCCGACCTGGAGCGCCACCATCGCCTCGAGGTACTGCTCGGGCTGGCCGAGGCCGTAGATGCAGGAGACGGTCGACACCACGATCACATCGCGGCGGCTCAGGAGCGAGTTCGTGGTGGAGTGGCGCAGCCGCTCGACCTCGGCGTTGACCGAGCTGTCCTTCTCGATGAAGGTGTCGGTCTGCGGGACGTAGGCCTCGGGCTGGTAGTAGTCGTAGTACGAGACGAAGTACTCGACGGCGTTGTTGGGGAACAGCTCGCGGAACTCGTTGGCGAGCTGCGCGGCGAGGGTCTTGTTGTGCGCGAGCACGAGCGTGGGGCGCTGCACGGCCTCGACGAGCCAGGCCGTGGTCGCGGACTTGCCGGTCCCGGTGGCGCCCAGCAGGACGACATCGGTCTCGCCGGCGTTGATGCGGGCGCTCAGATCGGCGATCGCGCCGGGCTGGTCACCGCTCGGCTTGTACTCGCTGATGACCTCGAACGGGTGCACGGCACGGGTTGGCTCCATGGTTCGAAGCGTAGCCGCGACCACCGACACCGGACGGCGCGTGCGCTGGCGGCGAACGGGGGTGCGCTCTCCGGCCGGGCCGCTCGGCCACGAGGGCGGGTGTCCGGGACGGACCGTCAGCGGGCGAGACGCTCCCACAGCGCGTCGGTCCGAGCGAGCGTCTCCTCCAGCGTGCCGGAGGAGTCGATCACGACGTCGGCGAGGGCGAGGCGCTCCTCGTCGCTCGCCTGCGACGAGACCCGCGCACGAGCCTCCTCCTCGGTCAGTCCCCGGAGGGCGACGAGACGCTCGATGCGGAGGTGCTGCGGCGCGTGCACGACGACCACCTCGTCGAACTCCCCCGCTCCACGGCCCTCGGCGAGGAGGGGGACGTCGTAGACGACCACCGCGGCCGGGTCCGCCTCGGCGGCCTCCGCGAACAGCCGCTGCGAGCGGAGCGTCACCGCCGGATGGGTGATCGCATTGAGGTCGGCGCGGGCCGCCGCGTCCGAGAAGACGATCGCGCCGAGCGCCGGGCGGTCCAGCGCGCCGTCCGCGCGGATCACGGACGGGCCGAAGCGCTCGGCGATCGCCGCCAGCGCCGGCTCCCCCGGCTCGACGACCTCGCGCGCGAGGACGTCGGCGTCGACCACCACCGCTCCGTGCTCGGCGAGACGGCGGGCGACGGTGGACTTGCCCGAGGCGATGCCTCCGGTGAGGGCGACGAGATGCACCCGGCCACCCTACCCAGCGCCGTCGCCCGGAACGCCGAACGGCCGGCCCCCGAGGGGACCGGCCGTTCGATGCGATGTGCTCGCGATCAGTTGTTCGAGGACAGCTTCTCGCGGAGCGCGGCGAGCGACTCATCGTCGGCGAGGGTGCCGCCGGTGGTCGACTCGCTGGTGAAGCCGGCGCCGACCGAGACGCCCTCGGAGACGGTGGCCGCCTCCTCCTGCGACTTGGCCACCTGGGCCTTGTGGGCCTCCCAACGCGCCTGAGCAGCGGCGTACTCCTGCTCCCAGGCCTCGCGCTGCGACTCGAAGCCCTCGCGCCACTCGTTGGTCTCGGGGTCGAAGCCCTCGGGGTACTTGTAGTTCCCCTGGTCGTCGTACTCCGTGGCCATGCCGTAGAGCGCCGGGTCGAACTCGGTGCCCTCGGGGTCGACGTTCTCGTTCGCCTGCTTGAGCGAGAGGGAGATGCGGCGACGGTCGAGGTCGATGTCGATGACCTTGACGAACACCTCTTCGCCGACCGACACGACCTGCTCGGCGAGCTCGACGTGCTTGCCCGACAGCTCGGAGATGTGGACGAGGCCCTCGATGCCGTCCGCGACGCGGACGAAGGCACCGAACGGGACCAGCTTCGTGACCTTGCCCGGCGCGACCTGTCCGATCGCGTGGGTGCGGGCGAAGACCTGCCACGGGTCCTCCTGGGTCGCCTTGAGCGAGAGCGACACGCGCTCGCGGTCGAGGTCGACCTCGAGGATCTCGACGGTGACCTCCTGGCCCACCTCGACGACCTCGGAGGCGTGCTCGATGTGCTTCCAGGAGAGCTCGGAGACGTGGACGAGACCGTCGACGCCGCCGAGGTCGACGAACGCACCGAAGTTGACGATCGACGACACGACGCCCTTGCGGACCTGACCCTTGTGCAGGTTGTTCAGGAACGTGGTGCGGCTCTCGGACTGGGTCTGCTCGAGGAGCGCGCGACGCGACAGGACCACGTTGTTGCGGTTCTTGTCGAGCTCGAGGATCTTCGCCTCGATCTCCTGGCCGAGGTACGGCGTGAGGTCGCGGACGCGGCGCAGCTCGATGAGCGAGGCCGGGAGGAAGCCGCGGAGGCCGATGTCGACGATGAGACCGCCCTTGACGACCTCGATGACCGAGCCGGTGACGACGCCGTCCGACTCCTTGATCTTCTCGACGTCGCCCCACGCGCGCTCGTACTGCGCACGCTTCTTGGACAGGATCAGGCGACCCTCCTTGTCCTCCTTCTGGAGGACGAGGGCCTCGACGCTGTCGCCCACGTTGACGACCTCGGAGGGGTCGACGTCGTGCTTGATGGAGAGCTCGCGCGAGGGGATGACGCCCTCGGTCTTGTAGCCGACGTCGAGGAGGACCTCGTCGCGGTCGATCTTCACGACGGTGCCTTCGATGAGGTCTCCGTCGTTGAAGAACTTCAGAGTCTTTTCGACCGCGGCAAGAAAGTCTTCAGCAGACCCGATGTCGTTGATCGCGACCTGCTTGGTTGCCTTGTCGGTCGTTGCGGTTGTCATTAAGGGATGCTCCAGGATGGATGGGTCTCGGGCGGCGGCCGCCTGCGGGCCTCGCGGCTCGGCGGAGTGGTGACCACTGCGGTGGTGAGGGATGTGCCTCCGGCCCGGGAGCCGCGCTCGGCCGGCCGGAGGACCGGCCTTCCTCGCGCGCCGCGGGCACGGCGGCGCCACAGATGTGACACCCCAGCTTAGACGCCCCGGGAGGCGCACGGCAATCTCGCCGCGCCCGTCCAGGCGCGGGTTCCGGAGTCAGCCGGCGAGGGAGGAGCGGAGGGTGTCGAGACCGACGCCGCCGAGGTCGAGCGCCCTCCGGTGGAAGGCCGCGAGCGAGAACGCGGCGCCCTCGCGCGCCTCCGCCTCGTCGCGCAGCTGCTCCCAGATCCGCTGCCCGATCTTGTAGGACGGAGCCTGCCCCGGCCAGCCGAGGTACCGGTTCACCTCGAAGCGCACGAACGCGTCGTCCATGTTCACGTTGGCCCGCATGAAGTCGAGGGCCGAGTCGGCGGTCCAGACGGTGTCGGAGCCCGGCATCGGCTTCTGGAGGTGCACGCCGATGTCCAGCACGACGCGCGCCGCGCGCATCCGCTGGCCGTCGAGCATGCCCAGGCGGTCGGCCGGGTCGTCGAGGTAGCCGAAGCGCTCCATCAGCCGCTCCGCGTAGAGCGCCCAGCCCTCGGCGTGGCCGGAGGTCCCGGCGAGCTGACGGCGCCAGGTGTTGAGGCGGGCGCGGTTGTGGACGGCCTGGCCGATCTGCAGGTGGTGGCCCGGGACGCCCTCGTGGTAGACCGTGGTCAGCTCCCGCCAGGTGGCGAACTCGGTGACTCCGGCCGGGACCGACCACCACATCCGCCCCGGGCGCGAGAAGTCGTCGCTCGGACCGGTGTAGTAGATGCCGCCCTCCTGGGTCGGCGCGATCCTGCACTCGAGGCGGCGCACCTCCTCCGGGATGTCGAAGGCGGTGCCGGCGAGCTCGCGGACGGAGCGGTCGCTGGTCTCCTGCATCCAGGCCTGCAGAGCGTCGACGCCGTGCAGAGTGCGGGCCGGGTCCGCCTCGAGGTGGGCGATCGCCTCGGCGACGGAGGCGCCGGGCAGGATCTCGCGCGCGATCGCCTCCTGCTCGGACGTCATGCGGGCCAGCTCCTCGATCCCCCACTCGTAGGTCTCGTCGAGGTCGACGACAGCGCCGAGGAAGCGGCGGGAGTGCAGCGCGTACAGCTCCCGGCCGACGGCGTCCTGCTCGGTCGCGGCGGGGGCGAGCTCGCCCCGGAGGAACTGCGCGAGCGACCCGTAGGCGGCCGAGGAACGGCGGGCGCCGTCCTCCAGTCGCTGAGCGAGCGACGCGGGCAGGGATCCGGCGGCGGGAGCGGCCTCCGCGGCCAGCTCGGCGAAGAACCCGCGGGGAGCGGCGATCTTCCGCGCCTGCTCGGCGACGAGCTCGACCTGGCGGCGGGCGGGGACCACGCCGGTGCGGATCCCCTCGCGCAGGGTCTCCGCGTAGCCCTCGAGGGCGGCCGGCACGGCCAGCAGCCGCTCGGCGACCGCCTCCCAGTCGGCGACCTTGTCCGTCGGCATCAGGTCGAAGACGTCGCGCAGCTCCTGCGCCGGAGACGCTATCACGTTGACGTCCCGCAGCGGCAGACCGGCGTCGTGCCCCTCCAGGGAGAGCCGGAGCTCGGCGCCGAGGTCGGCGGCCGTGACGCGGTCGACGTCGTCCACGGGGTCGGCGGCCTCGAGCTCGGCGAGGGCCGAGGCGGTCGCCGCCCGGGCCTGCTCGAGACCGGCCGGCGAGTAGTCGCCCAGACGGCCGTTCGCGCCGCTGCGTCCGATCGAGGTGCCGAGGGTGGGGTCGAGGTCGACGAGCGTGTCGACCCAGCGCTCGGCGACGGCGTCGACGGCGGTGGGCTCGCGGGGGGTGTCGGTGCTCATGCCTCCGAGCCTAGCCAGGCCCTGCGGCCGGCTCAGTGCGCGGCGACGTCCCAGTCGGACCCGTGGCCCACCTGCACCTCGAGCGGGACGCTCAGGTCGGCGGCACCCGCCATCCGGCCGCGTACGACCGCCTCGAGCGGCTCCTCCTCGCCGGGGGCGACGTCGAAGATCAGCTCGTCGTGCACCTGGAGGAGCATCCGCGAGCCGAGCCCCTGCTCGTCGAGGTCGGCCTGCACGCCGATCATCGCGCGCTTCATGATGTCGGCGGCCGAGCCCTGGATCGGCGAGTTGAGTGCCGCCCTCTCGGCGTTGTCGCGGAGGACGCGGTTCGCGCTCTGCAGGTCGGGGAACGGACGCCGGCGTCCGAAGATCGTCTCGGTGTAGCCGGTCTCGCGGGCCTGCTCGACGACGCTGCGGAGGTAGTCGCGCACCGCGCCGAAGCGGACGAAGTAGTCGGTCATCAGCTGCTTGGCCTCGGCGCTCGAGATGCGCAGCTGCTTCGACAGGCCGAAGGCGCTCAGGCCGTAGGCGAGGCCGTACGACATCGCCTTGACCTTGTTGCGCATGGCCGAGGTGACGTCGCCCGGATCGACGCCGAAGATCCGCGATCCGACGAAGCGGTGCAGGTCCTCGCCGGAGTGGAAGGCCTCGATCAGCCCGGCGTCCCCGGAGAGGTGCGCCATGATCCGCATCTCGATCTGCGAGTAGTCGGCAGTGAGGAGGGTGCTCGCGTCCGCTCCGTGGACGAAGGCGGTGCGGATGCGGCGGCCCACCTCGCTGCGGACGGGGATGTTCTGCAGGTTCGGGTCGTTGGAGGAGATGCGGCCGGTGGCCGTGCCGGTCTGGTCGTAGCTGGTGTGGATCCGGCCGTCGGCGGTGACCGACTTCTCGAGCGTCTCGATGATCTGCTTGAGCTTGGTCGCGTCGCGGTGCTCGAGGAGCAGCCCGAGGAACGGGTGCGGGTGGGACTCCTGCAGGTCGGCGAGGGCGGAGGCGTCGGTGGTGTAGCCCGTCTTCGTGGCCCGGGTGCGCGGCATGTCGAGCTCCTCGAAGAGGACCTGCTGCAGCTGCTTGGGCGAGCCGAGGTTCATCTCGTGGCCGATCTCGGCGAACGCGCGGCTCGCGAGGTCGGCGGCCGAGACGGTCAGCTCGGCGCGGAGGCGCGCCAGCACGTCGGCGTCGATCGCGACGCCGGTGAGCTCCATCGTCGCGAGGACCTGGACGATCGGCAGCTCGATGTCGACGAGCACCGAGAGCATCCCCTCGCCCAGCCGCTCGCGCAGCGGAGCGACGAGCCGGTACGCGTACCAGGCCTCGGTGGCGGGCCCCATCGGCTCGACGGTGGGGACCAGCTGGTTCGGGTCGCCCTGCGCCATGGTCTCGTCGAGGTGCTGCGCGACCTGCGCCGCGAGCGTGGCCGGATGCCCGGTGGGCTGCACCAGCCAGGAGGCGACGCGGGTGTCGAACGAGAGCCCCGCGACGGGGAGTCCGGCCCTCCGCAGCGCCTTGATCTGGGGCTTCGCGTCGGCGAAGTACTTGGGGGCGGGCCCGGCCAGCCACTGCTCGAGCGCGGTGTAGTCGGGCCGCTCAGCGGCCCACGGGACGAACGCCGTCTCCTTCTCGACCGCGAGACCCACACCCTCGAGCCCGCCGGCTCCGAGCAGGACCTGCACGGCGACGGGCGCGGTGCCCTTCGCCGACACGCGGTCGAGCCAGTGCGCGAGCTCCTCGTCGACCAGGGTGCGGACGGCGGGTGCGGAGGTCGTGACCACGTCGCCCGCCAGGGCCGCGGCAGCGCCGTCGACGCCCTCCTCCGCGGCGATCGTGAGGACCCGCTCCTGCAGGGTCTTGAACTCGAGGCGGCTGAAGATCTCGCGGACCGCGTCGGGATCGATCGGACGGCGCGTCAGATCGTGCGGCCCGAGGGGGAGCTCGACGTCCGTCACCAGCCGGTTGAGGCGGCGGTTGCGGAGCGCGTTCTCCTTCTGCTCGCGCAGCTTCTCGCCGACCACGCCCTTGATCTCGTCGGCGTGGGCGATGATGTCGGCGACCGTGCCGTACTGGTTGACCCACTTCGCGGCCGTCTTGGGGCCGACCTTGTCGACGCCGGGCAGGTTGTCGCTGGTCTCGCCGACGAGCGCGGCGATCTCGGGGTACTGGTGCGGCTCGACGCCGTACTTCTCGAAGACCTTGTCGCGGTCGTAGCGGGTGAGCTGCGAGACGCCCTGGGTGGAGGGGTAGAGCAGGGTGACGTCCGGAGTCACCAGCTGGATGGTGTCGCGATCGCCCGAGACGACCAGCACGCGGAAGCCGGCCTCGGCCCCCTGGCGCGCGAGCGTCGCGAGGATGTCGTCGGCCTCGAAGTCCTCCTTCGAGACGGTCCGGATGTTCATGGCGTGCAGCGCCTCCTCGAGGAGGGGGACCTGGCCCTTGAACTCGGGCGGCGTCTCGCCGCGGGTGCCCTTGTACTCCGGGTACTCGCGGGTGCGGAACGAGTAGCGGGAGATGTCGAACGCGACGCCGAGGTGGGTCGGCTTCTCGTTCTTCAGCAGCAGGATCAGCATCGAGAGGAAGCCGTGGATGGCGTTCGTGTGCTGGCCCTCGCGGGTCTGGAAGCTGTCGACCGGGAGCGCGTAGAACGCCCGGAACGCCAGGGAATGGCCGTCGACGAGCAGGAGGGTAGGCTGTTCCGGATCTGACACAGGGCCAGACTACACAGCGCCTCCGACACCGGATCGGCCCGCTCGCGCCCGCCGGTCAGGGCCGCTCCGAGGCTCCAGCGCGAGGAGCGACGTGACCGAGCCGACCCCCACCACGACCGCCTGGATCCGCCCGCCCGCGCTCGACCTGGTCGCCGGGATCGGTCGCGGCATGGGCGAGCTCGCCGAGCGGATGGGGATCCTCTGGCACGAGCTCACCCCGCAGCACTCGGTGGCCTCGATGCCCGTCGAGGGCAACCGGCAGCCGGTCGGCATCCTGCACGGCGGCGCGCACGTCGTGCTCGCCGAGTCGATGGGCTCGATCGCGGCGAACGTGCACGCCGGCGCGGGCCGCCTGGCGATGGGCATCGAGCTGAACGCGAGCCACAGCCGGTCGGTCCACTCGGGCTTCGTGATCGCCACCTGCGACGCGATCCACCTGGGCTCCACCCTCACCACCCACGAGATCGTCGTGCGCGACCAGGAGGGGCGCCGCCTCTCCACCGTGCGGATCACCAACATCATCCGCGACGCCCGCTGACGGGAGCGGACGGGTCCCCCTCGCGGGAGCGGAGGGCGACGACCACGCCCAGGACCGCGACCGCCGTCGGGACCGCCCGTGCCTGCGAGCGACAGGGGATCGACCGGTCGGCCGCGCCGCTCGGGGACCCGGCACCGCGGCGAGCGGCACTGTCAAGCGACGGCGCGCGACTGTGCCCGGTGGTGCCCGAAGGGCGACACTGAGCGGATGAGCCTTCGCCATCTCCTCAAGAGCCTCCCGTCCATGCCCTCCGAGCTGCCCTCGTTCGATGCGGAGGCGGCTCCGGCCGATCCTCTCGAGCTGTTCGCGCAGTGGCTCGAGGAGGCGAAGGACGCGGGCCAGCTCCTCCCCCACGGCGCCACGCTCTCCACCGCCTCCGACGACGGCACCGTCTCGGCGCGCGTGCTCGTGCTGCGCGAGATCGACGAGGCGGGCTGGGCGTTCTCCACCCATGCCGCCAGCCCCAAGGGACGCGCCATGGAGGAGAACCCGCACGCCGCGCTGACCTTCTTCTGGCCGGTCCAGGGCCGTCAGGTCCGGGTCGAGGGCCGGGTCGAGCGCGCCTCCGCGCAGGAGTCGGCCGACGACTTCCGCCGCCGCTCCGAGGCCGCTCGCACCGCCCTGCTCGTCGGACGCCAGAGCGAGCCGATGCGCAGCGCGCAGGACTTCGGCCTCGTCACGCTCCAGACCAGCGTCGCCGTGGGCTGCTCGCCCGCGACGCTCGACCGGGAGTGGGCCGTCTACCGCGTCGTGCCCGAGCGCATCGAGTTCTGGCAGGGCTCGACCGCGCCGGAGCAGGATCACACCCGTCTCGAGTACCGCCCGGGAACGACGGAGGCGGGCGGCTCCCCGTGGGAGCGCACCCGCCTCTGGCCCTGAGGCCGTGGGCCCTCGGGCCCGGCCTCGCGCTAGGCCTTCTTCGTGTTCAGCTGCTCGATGATCGCCTGCGCGACGTCGTGCATGGTGAGCCGGCGGTCCATGGAGGCCTTCTGGATCCAGCGGAACGCCTCGGGCTCGGTGAGCCCCATCTTCTCGTTGAGCAGGCCCTTGGCGCGGTCGACGAGCTTGCGGGTCTCGAAGCGCTCGACCATGTCGGCGACCTCGGCCTCGAGGGTGAGGATCTGGGCGTACCGCGAGAGGGCGATCTCGATCGCGGGCAGCAGGTCGTTGGGCGTGAAGGGCTTCACGACGTAGGCGAGCGCTCCGGCCTCGCTGGCGCGCTCGACGAGCTCCTTCTGGCTGAAGGCGGTGAGCAGGACGACGGGCGCGATGTGCGCCTTAGAGAGGCGCTCGGCCGCCGAGATGCCGTCGAGCTGGGGCATCTTGACGTCCATGATGACGAGATCGGGGCGCAGCTCGGTGGCGAGGGCCACAGCGGTCTCTCCGTCGCCGGCCTCGCCGACGACCTCGAAGCCGTTGTCGCGGAGGATCTCCACGATGTCGAGGCGGATGAGGGATTCGTCTTCGGCGACGACGACCCGACGGGGTGCGGTCGACGAGGGTTCCTGGTCAGTCACGCCGATGAGCCTACGGTATTCTCGACGGGCTGGTGATGAGCCGGTGTGGCGGAATGGCAGACGCGGGGCACTCAAAATGCTCTGTCCGAGAGGGCTTGTGGGTTCGAGTCCCACCACCGGTACCCGCCTGGTCGCGCGGTGCGCGCCTCCGCTCGCTAGCGTCGTCGGATGAGCACCGACCCCTGGCCCCTGTTCTCGCTGGAGCTGCGCACGCCGCGGCTCGAGCTGCATCCGGTCCGCGACGCCGACCTCGGCCCTCTCGCCGAGGCAGCCCTCGCGGGCGTGCACGAGAGCGGCCGCTCGCCGTTCCCCTCCCCCTGGGCCGAGGCGCCGGCGGAGCGCCTGCCCGGCGAGCTCGCCCGCTTCCACTGGTCGCAGCGCGCGCAGACGACGCGGGAGTCGTGGCGCGTCGCGTTCGCCGTGGTCGAGGACGGCCGGGTCGTCGGCTGCCAGGACGTGGTCGCCGAGTCCTTCGCCGCCACCCGCACCCTGACCTCGGGCTCGTGGCTCACCCGCTCGGCGCAGGGCCGCGGCCTCGGGCGGGAGATGCGCGCCGCCGTGCTCCTCCTCGCCTTCGACCACCTCGGAGCCGAGGTCGCCGAGAGCGCCGCTCTCGCCTGGAACACCCGCTCGATCCGGGTCTCGGAGGCCCTCGGCTACCGGCCGAACGGGACGCACCGGATCGTCGGTCCGGACGGTATGTCGGTCGAGGAGCTGCGGTTCCGCGTCACACCGGAGACCCTGGTGCGGCCGGAATGGACGCTGGAGGCCTCGGGGATCGACGCCGCACGAGCGGTCCTCGTCCAGGACCCGCTCGGTCCGCCCTCCCCCGTCTGATTCACCAGAACATCGTGCCCGGCGAGCCCTTGAACGGACCGACCACGCGCGAGGTGATCCAGCCGCCGTAGAAGTCGCCCGGCTGTGGCTGGACCGCCTCGCCGTCGACCGTGCAGGAGTCCATCCGGCCGGGGTAGAGGGCGACGGTGTCGACGAGGGCCTCGAAGCCGGCCATCGGCTCGGGGTACGTCCAGCCCGCCGCCTCCGCGACCGCTCCTCCTCCCCCGCGCAGGGTCAGGTAGGAGGCCGCGCCCTTGAACTCGCAGATGCTGCGGCCGGGCGCGGGCTCGAGCGCCCCGGGCGCGAACGAGGACACGGGGAGGTAGTAGACGGGAGGGTGGCTCGTCTCGAGGACGCGGAGAGCGTCGCGGGTCTCGGCGACGACGACGCCGCCCAGCCGCACGACCACGTGCTCGGCGGTGGTCTCGACCCTCGGGGGTCGCGGGTAGTCCCAGACGGATTCCTGGCCCTCGGCGGGCGGCACGCGCTTCATCCCGCTCACGCTACGCGTCGGGGAGCGGTGCTCCGGCGCCTCCCAGAGGATGCCCGGGCGGACGCCGCGGCTCCGCAGATCCCCGCCGCCGGGACGCGCGGGGGCCCCGGTCGCGTAACGTCGTCCCTGCGGCGGAACCCCGAGCCCGCGCGCAGAAGGAATCCAGAGTGCCCACCGAATGCATCCACGGCCTCGACATCGCGCTCTGCGACGTCTGCACCCCGAAGAAGCTCCCCGAGCAGGTCGGCCGTGCCACCCGCGCCCCCGCGCGCGTGCCCGGGACCTCCCGTGCGGCCACCGCCCGCGCCGCCGCCCGCGGCACGGCGCGCGAGAAGCCCCTGCCGAAGGTCGACATCGCCGCGCAGCGGATCTACCACGTCACCCACCTCGACAACCTCGAGGCGATCGTCGCCGCCGGCGCGATCCTGGCGGACCAGCAGCTCCAGGAGCGCCCCGCGATCGACGTCAGCGCCGAGACCACCCGCGAGCACCGCCGAGCCGTGCAGGTGAAGGACGGCGTGAGCGTTGCCGGCTTCGTGCCCTTCTTCCTCTCCCCCGACGCCGCCCTCTGGGCCGACCTGCGCGGCGAGCGGGTCGCTCCGCACTGGTCGCCGAGCGCCCACGAGACCACCGCCTCGCAGTACGTCGTCCTGGTGGGCTCGCTCGCCTCCGCCCCGGTGCTGAGCGACGGCGACGCCTCCCACGTCCTCACGCGCTTCACCGAGGGCGACGCGCTCGTGCGCACCTTCGCGCGCCTCCTGGTCGACGAGCCGGCCCTGCGTAGCGCCGAGGCGCTCGTGCCCGAGCGCTTCCCGCTCGAGGGCGTCGCGACGGTCGGCGTGGCGTCGGTCGCCGCCCGCAACCGCGTCAAGGCTCTCTTCGAGGGCATCGACGCCTCTCCCCGCGTCGCCGTCTACCCGCCGTGGTTCCACCCGGTGGCCGAGGAGGAGTGACCCGGCGCTAGTCGGCCTCGAGGAGGTCGAGGCGGTCGGCCAGGTACCTGCGCAGCGGCATCAGTCCCTGCTCGCCCAGACCGGGCGCCCAGCGCACGAGCACCTCGGAGCCGCGCAGGGCCAGCGGCTCCTGGCCCCACTCGAGCGCTGCGGCGTCCAGTGCGAGGCGCCGCCAGCCGTAGTTGACGATCTCGCCCTCCTGGAACAGACCGTCGAAGGCGGCGCGCCGGATCTCGCGGCGCGCCTCCTGCGACTCGGACTGGTTGTTGGCGTGCAGCGGAGCGACGGCACGCGTGACGGAGCCCGTCGCGAGGAGCTCGCCCTCGCGTCCGAGGAGCACCACGCCGAGGCGCCACGCGCGGGTCACCGGCGCCATCACCGGCTTGCGGCGGAAGCCGAGGATCGCGCGCGGCGTCCGCAGCTCGGCGACGGCCTGGTCGGCGATGCCGCGGGCGTCGAGCTCGGCGGAGACCTCGCGCAGGAGCGCGGCCAGATCGGCGGCGGCCTGCTCGGCCCCGGGTGCTGCGGGCATCGCTCCTCCTCGGCTCGTCCCGCCAGCCTACGGGCGCGGTGTGCACCGGCCACCCCGCTCCGCACCGCTAGCATCGCCTGACGACACCGAGGAGGACGAGCGATGCGCGTCATCATGATGGGCCCGCCCGGCGTGGGCAAGGGCACCCAGGCGGCCGTGCTGTCGCGCGAGCTGGGGGTGCCGGCGATCTCCACCGGCGATCTGTTCCGCGCGCACGTCGCCGACGGCACCGACCTCGGACGGCGTCTGCGGGCGCTCGTGGAGGCCGGCGAGTACGTGCCGGACGAGCTGACGAACGCCCTGGTCGCCGAGCGCATCGCCGAGGAGGACGCCCGGGACGGGTTCATCCTCGACGGCTACCCGCGCACGCTCGCCCAGGTGGACGCGCTGGCGGAGCTCCTCGAGGAGCGGGGCACGCCGCTCTCGTGCGTCGTGCTGCTGACGGCCGACGCGGACGTGGTCCTCGAACGGCTGCACGTGCGGGCGCAGGAGCAGGACCGCGCCGACGACGACCCCGAGGTGGTGCGGAACCGGATCGAGGTCTACGAGCGCGAGACGGCTCCTCTGGCGGAGGTCTACGACGAGCGCGAGCTCCTGGTGCGGATCGACGGCTCCGCCTCGCAGGACGAGGTCGCCGCGAGGATCATCGCGGCGTGCCGGCCCGAGTGAGCCGACCCGCCGCGACGCGGGGTCAGATCGCCGAGGCGAGGACCTCGTCGAGCTTGGCCGAGGCCTCCTCGTCGGTGCCCTTCAGGGCGAGCGAGAGCTCCGACACGAGGATCTGACGCGCCTTGAGGAGCATCCGCTTCTCGCCGGCCGAGACGCCGCCCGCCTGCTCGCGGCGCCACAGGTCGCGGACGACCTCGCTGACGCGGTACACGCTGCCGCTGGCCATCTTCTCCTGGTTGGCCTTGAAGCGGCGGGACCAGTTGCTGGCCTCCTCCGCGACGTCGCTGCGCAGGACGTCGTAGACCGCCTGGACTCCGGCGTCGTCGATGATCTCGCGGACGCCGACGAGCTCGGCGTTCTCGACGGGGAGGGTGATGGTGAGCTCGCTGGTGTGCACGTTCATCGTCATGAACGTCTTCTCGACGCCCTTGACCGAGCGCTTCTCGAGCCCGGTGATCGTCACCGCTCCGTGGTGCGGGTAGACCAGGGTCTCGCCGACCTCGAATGTCATCATGTCGTGCCTTTCGTCGTGGGGCGTGGTGGGAGTGAGGAGTCCAGGGGGCGCAGCGGCGCCGCGGCGAGCCAGGCCGGGAGCAGCGCGACGAGGTGCTCGACCAGCTCCTCGTCGGTGCCGTCGAGGGAGCCGGCGAGCCAGGCGCCGACCACGGAGAGGACGCCGCCGGCCGCGAAGACCGCGGTGAGCTCGGGATCGACCGCTGCGGGGACGTCGACCCGGGCGAGCACCTCGCGGTGCAGGGCGAGCGCCGTGTCGAGCACGGCGTCGTCGGAGGCGACCCGGGCGGAGGCCCGCGCGCGGAGCCGGGCATGGAAGGCGTGGCGGTCGACCAGCCGCTCGACGAGCCGCGAGTAGCCGCGCTGCAGGGCGTCGGCCCCGGAGCGGTCGGCGGGATCGCCCTCGGCGACGTCGGCGACCACGAGGTCCTGGCGGAGCAGCGCGGAGGCGACTCCCGCCGCGTCGTCGAAGTGGGCGTAGAACGAGCTGCGGCTGATCCCGGCCTCGCGCACGATGTCGCTCACGGCGATGCCCTCGGCCCTCTCGCCGTCGCTCTGCATGACGAGCCGCTCGACGGCGTCGAACACGCGGCGGCGGGTGCGCCGGGCTCGCGGATCGGCGGAGCCGAGCGCCGAGGGGGACTCCGCCGCGGGCACGGAGGCGAGGCGGGCGGGAGTCATCGACGTCAGTCTACCACTTCCCGGACAGGTGTACGGGAAGAGCGTCAGGCGTCGGTGTGCACCTGATCGAGGCCGGCGATGCGGTCGATCGCGGCCTGCTCGCTCGGCGACACCCGGCCGAGATACCGGCCCAGGAACACGAACAGCAGACGGTTCGCCGTGATCGCGGGCCACCACGGGCGCCGGAGGCCCAGGAGCCTCCGCACCTCGGGGCTGAGCGAGGCGACCGCGCCGGCGAACAGCAGCGGGTAGACCACGCCCGCCTCGCCCGGCAGCCGGATGTCGCGGAGGAAGCCGACCGCCTCGTGCACGCGTGCGTCGGGCTTGAGCTCGCCCGCGAATCCGGCGAGCTGCGCGCGGAGCTCCGCGACGCTCTCGGGCGGATCCTCCACTCCGAGCAGCCGGCCGGAGGCGGCCCACTCGCGCACGTAGGCGTCGGGGCCGCCGGGGATCCGTCCGCCCCAGATCTCGTGGGCGCCGAGGAACGCGTCGGTGAAGGCGTCGTGCACCCAGAGCAGCAGGCGGGGGTCCTGCGCCGAGTAGGAGCGCTCGCGCCCGCCGGCGTCCTCGTAGGAGCCGACGATCCGCTCGTGCACGCCGGTCACCCAGCGCGCCGCTCCACTTGCCGCGGCGGTGTCGCCGAAGCTGGTGGTCAGGACCCAGCGGACCGTGTTGTCGAGGCGGCCCATCGGGTCCTCGCGGTAGCGGGAGTGGTCGTGCACACCGGCCATCGCTCCGGCGTGGAGGGTCTGCATGAGCAGAGCCCGCACTCCGGCGATCATCGTGGGCAGGCCGCCGTTGACGGCCCAGACCGCGCTGCCCGGTCCGAAGAGCCCGGCGTCGTCGCCCTTCTCGAGGGCCACGATCCAGTCGGCGCGGGGGCGGGGGCGGCGGCGTCTCATCCGCTCAGTGTGCGCTCGGATCCTGGGCCGCGGCTGGCCGTTCTGTCACCCTTCGTGGGGCCGTCGTCACTCGGCCAGCAGTTCGCGGACGTCGTCGGCCGACAGCGCCCGGGCGAAGAGCTCGCCCTCGTCGAGCACCGCCGTGCTGAGGCGGCCCTTGCGCTCCTGGAGGCGCACGATCTTCTCCTCGATCGTGTCCGTCGCCACCAGCCGGTACACGTTCACCCGCCGCTCCTGGCCGATGCGGTGCGCGCGGTCGACGGCCTGCGCCTCGGCCGCCGGGTTCCACCACGGGTCGAGGATGAAGACGTGGTCGGCCTCGGTGAGGGTGAGCCCGGTGCCGCCCGCCTTCAGGCTGATCAGGAAGACGGGCGCGGCTCCGGAGCGGAACTCCTCGATCACTCCCGCGCGGTCCCGCGTGGAGCCGTCGAGCTGCACGAACGGGATGCCGCGCCGACGCAGCCGCTCCCCCGCCCGCTCCAGGTACGAGGTGAAGGTGCTGAAGACGAGGGCCCGACGGCCTTCCGCGATCACGTCGTCGAGCTGCTCGACGAGCACGTCGAGCTTCGCGGACGGGACGTGCCGGTAGGCCGGGTCGACCAGGGACGCGTCGAGCGCGAGCAGGCGCAGGAGGGTGAGCGATCGGAACACCGTGAAGCGCTGCCGGTCGAGGTCGTCGACCAGACCCAGGAGCTTCCGCCGCTCGCGCTGGAGGTAGCCGTCGTAGAGCACCCGGTGGGCGGGGGTCAGCGCGACCTCGATCGTCTGCTCCTGCTTCTCGGGGAGCTCCGGCGCCACCGCCTCCTTGGTGCGGCGGAGCAGGAACGGACGCAGTCGTCGGCGCAGTCTCTCGAGGCGGCGGCGCGCGCCCTCGGTGTGGCTGACGGTCCGTCCCTCGGACAGATCGGGCGAGGCGATGCCGACGGGCGCCTCCGCGTGCAGGATCGGCCGGGTGTACTCCTCGCGGAAGCGGCGCAGCGGCGGCAGGAGCCCGGGCGCCACCAGGGCGAGGACCGCCCAGAGCTCGTCGAGCGAGTTCTCCAGCGGTGTGCCGGTGAGCGCGAGCGTGACGGGCGCGCCGACCTCGCGGGCGGCCCGGTGCGTCTGCGAGGCGGGGTTCTTGACGAACTGGGCCTCGTCGAGGATCAGCGCCGACCACGTCCTCGACGCCCAGCGCTCGCCGCCGAGGCGCAGGACCGCGTAGCTGGTGAGGACCACGTCCGCGTCGGCCGGGATCGCGTCGAGCGCGCCCTCCCGCGAGCTCGCGACGACGTGGACGCGCAGGGCGGGCGCGAAGCGCTCGGCCTCCGAGCGCCAGCCCGGCACGACCGAGGTGGGGGCGACCACGAGGAACGGCGCGCGGCGGATCCCGGCGCGGCCCGCCTCCTCGACCGCGTCGAGCATCATGGCCAGCGCCTGCAGGGTCTTGCCGAGGCCCATGTCGTCGGCCAGGATCCCGCCGAGCCCGTGACGGAGGCGGTGCACGAGCCAGGCGTAGCCCGCCCGCTGGTACGGACGCAGCCGGGCGGTCAGGCCCTCCGGCGGCTCCACGTCCTCCGGCGACCCGGCGGCCAGCGCGGAGTCGAGCACGGCGCGCCACGCGTCGGAGGGGACGCTCTCGTCGGCGAGCTCCTCCAGCTCGTTCCACAGCCCGGCCTGGTGCCGGCCGAGCCGCGGTCCCGTCTCCCACTCCTCGAGCTCGTCTGCCCGGGTCAGCAGTTCCCGGAGCCGGTCGAGGCCGGGGTGCGCGAGCGAGAGGTAGGAGTGGTCGACCAGGCGGATGCGGTCGCCGCCCGCGGCCAGAGCGCGGAAGAGGGGCAGGAACGGCACGGTCGCGTCGCCGATGGTCACGACGACGCCGAGGTCGAACCAGTCGGCGCTCTCGGTGTCGACCGCGGTGATGGTGAGCGTGAGCGGTCCGGTCAGCAGGCGGTAGTCCGGGGCCGCGCCCTCGCGCTCGATCCGGACCCCGCCGATCCCCTCCAGCTGCGGGAGCTGCTCCACCACGAACACCGCCGCCTCGGCCCCGCGCAGGACCGCGCTCGTCCCCGGCTCCGGCACGAGAGCGGACCCGGCCTCGCCGAGCACCGAGCGCACCCGGCGGAGCACCGCGCGCTCGAGAGCGGCGTCGGCCGTGCCGTCGAGCTCGCCCGCGCGATCGGGCGAGCGGCGCCAGTGCCAGCCCACCCTGACGGCGCGCCGCGGCTCGAACGAGACCGTGCAGACCAGGCGCGGGGGCTCCGGATCGTCCAGGACGAGGTCGACGCCCTCCTCGCGGACCGCGACGCGGCCGCGGAGGGCGGGGAGGTGCTCGCCGACGAACTCGGGCACGTCCTCCGCCGGGACCTCCGTCTCCTCGGGGTGGTCGAGGAGCCGCAGCTCCTCGTCGTCGAAGGGCAGGGACGCGGGCGCGAGCAGGAGCGAGGACGGATCGCCGCCCTCGACCGCGTACACGCCGTGCCGGGCGACCGGACGCGCCGACTCGGGTGAGTGCTCCGCGCCGTCGATCCGCAGGACGGGCCGCAGCCGCAGGCCTCCCTCCTCGGCCGAGACCGTCACCGCCACATGGGCGGGTCCGGCGAGGCGGACCGCGCCCTTCTCCGGGCCGAGCAGCGGGATCCCGGCGGCCTGCGCCTGCTCGAGCAGCCGCCAGAGCAGCGGGCTCTCGTAGTCGTCGAGGTGGATCCAGTCGGGGTCCTGCCCCAGGTGGACGGTGCGCGTGGCGCGGTGCAGAGCCGCGAACTCGGCGAACCAGCGCTGGTGAGCGGGGTCGAGCGAGAGCCGGTGGGTCTGGAAGTTCAGCGACTTCCAGGTCAGGGTGGTGCGGTTCCAGGCGCCCCCGCGCCCGCGGACGACGGGGCGGGTGGCCAGACGGTGGTCGCGGCGCTCGTCGGCGTCGTAGGTCTTCGCCGTGACGCGCTCGCTCGCCGGCGCCCGCCACGGATCGTCGGCCCGGCGCACCAGCCGGCGCAGCTCGAACTGCAGCCCGATCGGCGTGAGGACGGGCGGCGACTCGGCCTCGGCGGATCCGCTGAGCTCGCCGATGCGGGCGCGCCAGGAGGAGGGGGTCGACTCGGGAGGCACCGCCCCATGCTGCCACGCGCCGCCGACACCCCCGCCCGCACCGCGTGACGGGCAGAATCGGAGGATGACCAGCAGCGACTCCCCCGCGCCCACCGTCCTCACCCTCGGCAGCGAGAGCCTGCGCCTCGCCCTGACGACCGCCGGGGCCGAGATGACGTCCCTCCGCGACGACGAGGGCCGCGAGTACCTGTGGCAGGCCGGCCCGGAGTGGCGCCGGCACGCTCCCGTCCTGTTCCCGATCATCGGGCGCCTCCCCGGCGACACGCTGCACCACGACGGCGCGGACCACCGGATGGGGCAGCACGGCTTCGCGCGGGACCGGGTCTTCGAGCTCGCGGGCGTCTCGGCGGACGAGGCGGTGTTCCGGCTCCGGAGCGACGACGCCACGCGCGCGGTGTTCCCCTTCGACTGGACGCTCCTCATCGCCTACGCCGTGACCGGCGCCTCGCTCCGGATCACCCAGACCGTCGAGAACAGGGGTCCCTCTCCGCTGGGCTTCTCGCTCGGCAACCACCCGGCCTTCGCGCTGCCGCTGCCCGAGGGCCGCGGCGAGCACCGCATCCGCTTCGCGCAGCCCGAGCCGGAGGGGTACCGCCGCGCTCCGGAGAACCTGCTGCTCGAGGCGCGCCACCCGGCGCCGCTCGAGGACGGGGTCCTGACAGTGGACGACGCGCACTTCGAGGAGGGCGTGATGATCTTCGACGAGCCGCGCCGGCGGACCCTCCGGCTCGAGGCCGACGGCGCCGCCCGCGCGATCGTCGTCGACACCGGGGACTTCGACGTGGTCGGCGTGTGGAAGCCCGTCGGGGCCCCGTTCGTCTGCCTCGAGCCCTGGCGGAGCGTCCCGACCCCCGAGGGCTGGGACGGCGACATCGTCGACAAGCCGCGCCAGATCGTCCTCGAGCCGGGCGGCCGGCGGTCGCTGTCCTACAGCATCGCGCTGAGCTGAACGTCCTCGCGCTGGATCTGCGCGTCGAGCAGCTCGAAGCGGCGGATGATCAGCCCCTCGCGGGTGGCCCAGGGGCAGATCACCAGCGTCTCGATGCCGAGGGCGTCCATGGCCGCCTCCGCGACGAGAGCGCCCGCGAGCAGCTGCGGAGCCCGCAGAGCGGAGACGCCGGGCAGCGCTGAGCGGTCGGCCGCGCTGATCGCGGCGAGGCGGGCGGACCACAGCCGGAGGTCGACCAGGTGCAGCTCCCGGCGCACCAGCGGACCGGCGGCGCTCGGAGCGGCGCCGGTGATCCGCGCCAGAGACCGGAAAGTCTTCGACGTGCCTGCGACCAGGTCGGGGCGCCCCAGGGCGAGGAAGCCGCGGACGGGCTCCGCGAGCACCTCGCGGGCGTGACGCCGGGCGGCCTTCACGCTCGTGGCCGAGGCGGGATCGCCGACCAGCAGGTCCCGCGTCACCCGCCCCGCTCCGAGCGGGACCGACACGGCGAGCTCGGGCACCTCGTCCACGCCCATCGAGAGCTCGAACGAGCCGCCGCCGATGTCGAGGTCCAGGATCGAGCCCGCGCCCCAGCCGAACCAGCGGCGCACGGCGAGGAAGGTGGCCGACGCCTCCGCCTCGCCGCCGAGCTCCTGGAGGTGCACTCCCGTCTCGGCGCGGACCCGGTCGAGGACAGCCGCGCCGTTGCCGGCCTCGCGGATCGCCGAGGTCGCGAACGCCAGCAGGTCCTCCGCGCGGTGCTCGCGGGCGACCTCCGCGGCCTCGGTCACGAACGCGATCAGCTCGCGCTGGCCCCGCTCGGTGATCTCCCCCGCCTCGTCGAGGTGCGCCACGAGAGCGAGGCTCCGCTTGTGCGAGCGGTAGGGCACCGGGCGGGCGCCGGGGTGCGCGTCGACGAGGAGCAGGTGGACCGTGTTGGAGCCGATGTCGAGCACGCCGAGTCGCATGGGTCCACGGTATCCGCCCGCGGAGGCGCGTCCCGCCACGCGGGCCGCCGGGGAACGCCTGAGGGCCCGGCCGCTCGCGCGACCGGGCCCTCCGGCGGTGCTGGACTCAGTGGTCCCAGTTCTCGGCCCTGTCGGCCGAGCTGGACGAGCCGACGATGTGCACCCGCATGTCGTTCGTCGTGCCGGCGCGCCCGGGGGGCGATCCGGAGACGACGACCACGGTCTCGCCCGCCTGGGCGAGGCCCTCGCGGAGCAGCACCGCGTCCACCTGCGCGAACATCGCGTCGGTGTGGTTGACGCGCGGCGTGACGAAGGACTGGACGCCCCAGTTCAGCGCCATGCGGCGGCGGACGGCGGGCTCGGGGGTGAAGCCGATGATCGGGATGCCGTGGCGCAAGCGCGTCATGCGGCGGACCGAGTCGCCCGACTCGGTGAACACGCAGAGGAACTTCGCCTCGACGAACTCCGCGACCTCGGCGGCGGCCAGCGTGACGGATCCGCCCTGGGTGCGGGGCTTGCTGCCCAGCGGGGGGATGCGCTCCAGGCCGTGCTCCTCGGTGGACTCGACGATGCGGGCCATGGTCTGCACGGTGACGACGGGCCAGGCTCCGACGCTGGTCTCGCCAGAGAGCATGACCGCGTCCGCGCCGTCGAGGATGGCGTTCGCGACGTCCGAGGCCTCGGCCCGCGTGGGGCGGGGGCTCTCGATCATCGACTCGAGCATCTGGGTCGCGACGATGACCGGCTTCGCCCAGCGGCGGGCGAGCTCGACGGCGTGCTTCTGCACGATCGGCACCGCCTCGAGGGGCAGCTCGACGCCGAGGTCGCCGCGGGCGACCATGATGCCGTCGAAGACGTCGATGATCTCCTGCAGGTTGTCGACCGCCTGCGGCTTCTCGATCTTGGCGATGACGGGCGCCTTGCGGCCCTCCTCCGCCATGATCTCGTGCACGCGCTCGATATCGCTGGCGTTGCGCACGAAGGAGAGGGCGATGATGTCGGCGCCGAGGCGGATCGCCCAGCGGAGGTCGTCCTCGTCCTTCTGGGAGAGGGCGGGGACGTTGACCGCGACACCGGGCAGGTTGATGCCCTTGTTGTTCGAGACGTTGCCGGGGACGACGACCTCGGTGACGACCCGGGGGCCCTCGACGGCGGTGACGCGGACAGCGACCTTGCCGTCGTCGATGAGGAGCATGTCGCCCGGGTTCACGTCGTCCGGGAGGCCCTTGAACGTGGTGCCCGAGAGCTCGCGCGTGCCGAGGACGTCCTCGGTGGTGATGGTGAAGACGTCGCCCTCGGCGAGGGCGTACGGGCCGCCCTCGAACTTGCCGAGGCGGATCTTCGGACCCTGCAGGTCGACGAGGATCGCGACCGCGCGCCCGGCGTCGTCCGCGGCCTTCCGCACGATGCGGTAGATGCCTTCGTGGACGTCGTAGCTTCCGTGACTGAGGTTCATGCGGGCCACGTCCACGCCGGCGTCGATGATCGCACGAATGGTCTCGTACGACGACGTTGCCGGGCCGAGGGTGGCGACGATTTTCGCTCGTCTCATTGAGGGGGTGCTCCGTTGTTCTGCGCCCGGAGGCGCGTCGTTAGCGGGGAGGGTGAGCTGATTGCTGGCGGGCCGAGACTATCGCGTCCCGGGGACTAGAGCGTGAAGCCCCGGTCGTTGGGGCCGACCGGCGCCGGCAGCTGGGTCGTGCCCTCGAGGTAGCGGTCGACCTCGGCCGCGACGGAGCGGCCCTCGGCGATCGCCCAGACGATCAGGGACTGGCCGCGCCCGGCGTCGCCGGCCACGAAGACGCCGGGGACGGTCGTCTCGAAGGCGTCGCCGCGCGCGACGTTGCCGCGCTCGGTGAAGGGGACGTCGAGCTGGCGGCCGAGGTGGTCCGCCTCCGGGCCGGTGAAGCCGAGGGCGAGCAGGACCAGGTCGGCCGGGATCTCGCGCTCGGTGCCCGCCTTGGGCACGCGGCGTCCGTCGAGGTACTCGGTCTCGGCCACGCGCACCGCGCGGACCTCGCCGCCCTCGTTCGCGAGGAACTCCACGGTCGACGCGAGGAACATCCGCTCCCCGCCCTCCTCGTGGGCGCTCGAGACCTCGAACACGGTCGGGTCCATCGGCCAGGGCTGGCTGTCCGGGCGCTGCGACGGCGGCTGCTGCCCGATCGCCAGGTTCGTGACCGACGCGGCCTTCTGGCGGTGGGCGGTGCCGATGCAGTCCGCTCCGGTGTCTCCTCCGCCCAGGACGACGACGTGCTTGCCCTCGGCCGAGATCTGCTCGAAGACGCGGTCGCCCGCGATCGCGCGGTTCGACTGCACGAGGTACTCCATGGCGAAGTGCACGCCGTCGAGGTCGCGACCCGGGATCGGCAGGTCGCGCGGTACGAGAGCACCGGTGGCGACCACGACCGCGTCGTAGCGCGCCCGCAGGTCGTCCCAGGTGATGTCGGAGCCGATGTCGACGCCCGCGCGGAACCGGGTGCCCTCGGCCTTCATCTGGTTCAGGCGCAGCTCGAGGTGCTTCTTCTCCATCTTGAAGTCCGGGATCCCGTAGCGCAGGAGGCCGCCGATGCGGTCGTCGCGCTCGTAGACCGCGACGGTGTGCCCGGCGCGGGTGAGCTGCTGAGCGGCGGCGAGCCCCGCCGGGCCGGATCCGACGACCGCGACGGTCTTGCCGGTCAGGCGCTCCGGCGGGTGCGGCTGCACCCAGTCGTTGCCGAAGGCCTGATCGATGATCGAGACCTCGATCTGCTTGATCGTGACGGCGGGCTGATTGATGCCGAGCACGCAGGACGACTCGCACGGCGCCGGGCAGAGCCGGCCCGTGAACTCCGGGAAGTTGTTCGTCGCGTGCAGGCGCTCGATCGCCTGGCGGCCCTCGCCGCGCCACATCAGGTCGTTCCACTCGGGGATCAGGTTCCCCAGCGGGCAGCCCTTGTGGCAGAACGGGATGCCGCAGTCCATGCAGCGGCCCGCCTGCCGGCGCAGCACGGCGGAGTCGCCCTGCTCGTAGACCTCTTTCCAGTCCATCAGGCGGACGGACACGGGACGCCGCTTGGGCAGCTCCCGGTCCTGCACCTTCAGGAACCCCTTGGGATCAGCCACCGGTCACCTCCAGAATCCGTCCCCAGACGACGTCGCCGTCGGGGTCGAGCCCCTCCTCCACAGCGGATGCGCGCGTCGCGAGCACCGCGGCGAAGTCGCGGGGCAGTACCTTGACGAAACGCGAGACCGTTCCGTCGAAATCGTCGAGCATCCCCTGGGCCAGGGTCGACTCGGTCTCCGCGACGTGCCGCTCGAGCAGGTCGCGCAGGATCTCCACGTCGGCGCTGCCGAGCTCGGAGAGGGTCAGCTCGCCGGAGGCGATCGCGTCGCGGTTCACGAGCTCGCGGCGCAGGCCGTGGATGTAGGCCGTGCCGCCCGACATGCCGGCGCCGAGGTTCCGCCCGGTCTCGCCGAGGATCACCGCCAGGCCGCCGGTCATGTACTCGAGCGCGTGGTCGCCCACTCCCTCGACCACCGCGGTGGCGCCGGAGTTGCGGACCAGGAAGCGCTCGCCGACCATCCCGCGGATGAACATCGTGCCCTGGGTCGCCCCGTAGCCGATCACATTGCCCGCGATCACGTTCGTCGAGGCGTCGAAGGTGCTGCGGCGGTCCGGCCGCACCACGATCTGGCCGCCCGAGAGGCCCTTGCCGACGTAGTCGTTGGAGTCGCCCTCGAGCCGCAGCGTGATGCCGGCGGGGAGGAACGCTCCGAGCGACTGCCCGGCCGAGCCGCGGAGCGACACGACGATGGAGTCGGCCGGCAGGCCGTTCTCGCCGAATCGGACGGTGACCTCGTGGCCCAGCATGGTGCCGACGGCGCGCTCGGTGTTCTTGATCTCGCGCTCGATCCGCACGGTGCCGCGGTGGTCGAGCACGTTCGCCGCGAGGCGGATCAGCTCGTTGTCGAAGTGGTGCTCGAGCTCGTGCTCCTGCGCGCGGCCGTGGCGGCGAGGCTCCTCCGCCGTGAAGACCGGTCCGACGAGGATCGGCGTCAGGTCGAGCCCGCTCGCCTTCCAGTGCTCGATCGCCTGGTCGACGTCGAGCAGCTCGCGGTGTCCGACGATCTCGTCGACGCTCCGGAAGCCGAGCTGCGCGAGGTACTCGCGCACCTCCTGGGCGATGAACTCGAAGAAGTTGACGACGAACTCGGGCTTGCCGGAGAACCGCTGGCGCAGCTCCGGGTTCTGCGTCGCGACGCCCACCGGGCAGGTGTCGAGGTGGCAGACGCGCATCATGATGCAGCCCTCGACGATCAGCGGAGCCGTCGCGAAGCCGAACTCCTCGGCTCCGAGCAGCGCGCCGATGACGACGTCGCGACCGGTCTTCATCTGGCCGTCGACCTGCACGACCACGCGGTCGCGCATGCCGTTGAGCATCAGCGTCTGCTGGGTCTCGGCCAGGCCGAGCTCCCAGGGCGTGCCCGCGTGCTTGAGCGAGTTCACCGGGCTCGCGCCGGTGCCGCCGTCGTGACCCGAGACGAGGATCACGTCGGCGAGGGCCTTCGCGGTGCCGGCGGCGACCGCTCCGATGCCCGACTGGCTGACCAGCTTCGCGTGGATGCGCGCCGACGGGTTCGCCCGCTTGAGGTCGAAGATCAGCTGCTTCAGGTCCTCGATCGAGTAGATGTCGTGGTGCGGCGGCGGCGAGATCAGGCCGACGCCGGCGGTCGCGTGCCGGGTGCGCGCGATCCACGGGTACACCTTCGTCGGCGGCAGCTGACCGCCCTCGCCGGGCTTGGCGCCCTGGGCGAGCTTGATCTGGATGTCGTCGGCGTGGGTGAGGTACATGCTCGTGACGCCGAAGCGGCCCGAGGCGACCTGCTTGATCGCGGAGCGGCGCTCCGGGTCGAGCAGCCGCTCGGTGTCCTCGCCGCCCTCGCCCGTGTTCGACTTGGCGCCGAGGCGGTTCATCGCGATGGCGAGCGTCTCGTGCGCCTCCGGCGAGATGGAGCCGTAGCTCATCGCGCCCGTCGAGAAGCGCTTCACGATCGCCTCGACCGGCTCGACCTCGTCGATCGGGATCGGCGTGCGCCCCGCGGTGTCGAGCTTGAACATGCCGCGGAGGGTCATCAGCGAGCTCGCCTGGTCGTCGACCATCTTCGTGTACTCGCGGAAGACGTCGTAGCGGCGGTTGCGCGTCGAGTGCTGCAGGCGGAACACCGTGTCCGGGTTGAACAGGTGCGGGGCGCCGTCGCGGCGCCACTGGTACTCGCCGCCGACCGCCAGGCGCTCATGCGCGACGATCGCGCCGTCCTCGGGGTACGCGGCGCGGTGACGCGCGGCGTTCTCCTCGGCGACGACGTCGATGCCGATGCCGCCGAGCTTCGAGACGGTGCCGGTGAAGTACTGGTCGACGAACGCCTGGCTGAGGCCGACGGCCTCGAAGGTCTGCGCCCCGGCGTAGCTCGACACGGTGGAGATGCCCATCTTGGACATGATCTTCAGCACGCCCTTGCCGAGCGCCTTGATCACGTTCTTCACGGCCTTCTCCGGCGAGACGTCCGACAGCATGCCGCTGCGGACGAGGTCCTCGCAGGTCTCCATCGCCAGGTACGGGTTGACCGCGGAGGCGCCGTAGCCGATGAGCGTCGCCACGTGGTGCACCTCGCGGACGTCGCCCGCCTCGACCACGAGCCCCACTCGCATCCGGTTCTCGGTGCGGATGAGGTGGTGGTGCACGGCGGCGAGCATCAGCAGCGAGGGGATCGGCGCGAGGTCCTTGGTGGAGTCGCGGTCCGAGAGCACCAGGAACTGCGCTCCCGCGGCGATGGCCTCGTCGGCCTCGTCGCACATCTCGTCGATGCGGTCCTGCATCGCGCGGGGTCCCGCGTCGACGCGGTACAGGCCGCGGATCGTCGTGGTGATGTGGCTCAGCGGGCGCGGCGCGATGTGCTGGATCTTCGCGAGCTCGTCGTTGTCGATGACCGGGAAGTCGAGGACGACCTGGCGCGCGTGCTCGGCACCGGCGGTCAGCAGGTTGCGCTCGGGGCCGAGGCCTAGGCGGAGCGAGGTCACGACCTCCTCGCGGATCGAGTCCAGCGGCGGGTTCGTCACCTGCGCGAAGGCCTGCGTGAAGTAGTCGAAGAGCAGGCGGGGGCGCTTGGACAGGACGGCCACGGGGGTGTCCGAGCCCATCGCTCCGAGCGGCTCCGCACCGGCGCGCGCCATCGGCAGCAGGAGGAGGCGGACCTCCTCCTCGGTGTAGCCGAAGGTGCGCTGGCGGCGGTTGACCGAGGCGGGCGTGTGCACGATGTGCTCGCGCTCGGGGAGGTCCTTGAGGTTGATGCGGCCCTTCTCGAGCCACTCCTCGAACGGACCGGAGGCGGCGAGCTGCCCCTTGATCTCCTCGTCCTCGACGATGCGGCCCTGCTCGGTGTCGACCAGGAACATGCGGCCGGGCTGCAGGCGTCCCTTGCGGACCACCTTCGCGGGGTCGATGTCGAGCACGCCGATCTCGCTGGCGAGCACCACGAGCCCGTCGTCGGTCACGACGTAGCGGCCGGGGCGGAGCCCGTTGCGGTCGAGGGTGGCGCCGACGAGCTCGCCGTCGGTGAAGACGATCGCGGCCGGGCCGTCCCACGGCTCCATGAGCATCGAGTGGTACTCGTAGAACGCGCGGCGCTTCGGGTCGAGCGCGCCGTCCTGGTTCTCCCAGGCCTCCGGCACCATCATCATGACCGCGTGCGGGAGCGACCGGCCGGCCAGGTTGAGCAGCTCGACGGTCTCGTCGAACGAGGCGGAGTCGCTGCGGCCGGGCGAGACGATCGGGAACAGCGGGGCCAGGTCGCCCAGCTCGCGGCTCTTCAGCTGCGACTGGCGCGCGCGCATCCAGTTGCGGTTGCCCTGCACCGTGTTGATCTCGCCGTTGTGCGCGATCATCCGGAACGGCTGAGCGAGCGGCCACGACGGGAAGGTGTTGGTGGAGTACCGGGAGTGCACCAGCGCGAGCTTCGACGCGAAGCGCTCGTCGGACAGGTCCGGGTAGAACGGCTCCAGCTGGAGCGTCGTCACCATGCCCTTGTAGACGAGCGTGCGGCTCGAGAGCGACATGAAGTAGACCTCGAGCTCGCGCTCGACGCGCTTGCGCAGGCGGAAGGTCAGGCGGTCGAGGCGCACGGAGGAGAGGGGCGTGCCGCTCTCGTCGTTCAGCTCGCTCCGGATGAACAGCTGCTCGATCGCCGGCATGGCGGCCCGGGCGAGCGTGCCGATCTCGTCGGGCTGCACGGGCACGGAGCGCCAGCCGACCACGGCGAGGTTCTCCTCGCGGGCGATGTCGGCGATCGTCGACTTGACCCGCTCGCGCTCGAACACGTCCACCGGGAGGAAGGCGTTGCCCACCGCGTACTGGCCCAGCGGCGGGAGCTCGAAGGGAGCGACCGCGCGGAGGAACTCGTCCGGGATCTGCGTGATGATCCCCGCGCCGTCGCCCGTCCCCGCGTCGGAGCCGACGGCGCCGCGGTGCTCGAGGTTGCGCAGCGCGTTCAGCGCGGCGTCGATGATGTCGTGGCCGGCGGTGCCGCGCATGGTGGCGACCATCGCGAGACCGCACGCGTCCTTCTCGGCGGCCGGGTCGTACATCCCCTGTGCCGGCGGCATGCCCAGGAAGGGCACGGCGCGGGCCGGGGTCGAGGGCTGGGCGGAGGCCATGGGAACCGTCCTCACGGGGGTGATGGCTGATCGGGACGTCGCTGGCCCGCGGTGGTGGAGGAGGAGCGGCTCCCCGATCGGGAGGGCCGCAGGGTTCTGCCGTGGCGCGAGCGTCGCGCGCCGCCGGCGGTGCCTGCACGACGACCCGCCCGCGGCAGCGCTCGTGGCTGCGCCGCGATGGGGCGGTCGTGGAGGTGTCGGGCACCCGGGAGGCGGTCGCGGAGGCTCCGCGACCTCCGTCAGGTGCGGGAGACCGTCGGCTTCTCGGCGTCGGTGCCGGAAGCAGGGGTGGTGGTGTCGTCGGAGTCGGACTCGACGTCCTCGAATTCTACCGCAGCCGGGGCGGGCGTCCACTCGCGACCCGGCCGGTAGGCCGAGGGCTCGGCGCCCGGGTGCTCGCGCTTCTGGATCACCACGAGGACCAGGCCGATGACCACGGCGATGAGCGCGGCCCAGACGTTGGTGCGGATGCCCCAGAAGAACTCGCTCGGGTCGATCCGGATGGACTCGAACCAGACGCGGCCGATCCCGTACCAGATCAGGTAGGCGGCGAAGACGGTGCCCCACTGCAGCTTGAGACGGCGCTCGAGCAGGAGGATGACCGCGATGCCGACGACGTTCCAGAGGATCTCGTAGAGGAAGGTCGGGTGGAAGAGCGTGCCCGCCGGGAGGCCGACGGGGAAGGCCGGGTTGGTGGTCTCGATCTCGAGGCCCCAGGGCAGGGTCGTGGGCAGGCCGAAGAGCTCGTGGTTGAACCAGTTGCCCAGGCGCCCGAGCGCCTGAGCGGCGAGCATGCCGGGGGCGAGGGCGTCGGCGAAGGTCCAGAAGCGCACTCCTGTCCAGCGGCAGCCGATGAACGCGCCGACCGCGCCTCCGATGAGCCCGCCGAAGATGGCGTTGCCGCCGTTCCAGATGCGGACGACCTCCCACGGGTCGGCGCCGTCGTAGAAGTAGTCGCCGGGGTGGGTGAGCACGTGGTAGGCGCGGGCGCCGACGATGCCGAGCGGCACCGCCCAGATGATGATGTCGAGCACGACCCACGGCTCCGCGCCGCGGCGCTTGAGGCGCTGGTTCGTCATGATCGTCGCCACGATAATCCCCGCGAGGATGCAGAGCGCGTAGGTGTGGATCGCGAGCGTGAAGGTGCCGATCGTGAGGTCGTACTGACTCCACGCGTCGGGGGGGCTCGGAATGCTCAGCGGTACGGACACCGGTACTCGACCTTTCGAAGGAGGGGGTCCCCCGGGCGCGGCTCGGCCGCGCCCCGGTGGGCATCCCGATTGTAGCGGGAGGGTGTCAGCGCGCGGAGCGCAGGCGGGTGCCCTCGGCGAGGCCGCGGGAGGTCTCGGCGACCGCGTCGACCCCTCCGGACGCCAGCGCCCGCACCAGGGCGGATCCGACGATGGCGCCGTCCGCGTAGGCGAGGATCTCGGCGACCTGCTCGCCGGTCGAGATGCCCAGGCCGACGCACGCGCTCTCGGAGCCGGCGGCGCGGAGGCGGTCGACCAGGGTGCGGGCCGCGGAGTCGACATCGGTGCGCGCGCCGGTGATGCCCATCGTCGACACCGCGTAGACGAATCCACGGCTCGAGTCGACGGCCTGGCGCAGGCGCGTGTCCGTCGAGGACGGTGCCGCGAGGAACACGCGGTCGAGTCCGAGCCGCTCGGAGACGGCGAGCCACTCAGCGCCCTCGTCCGGGATCAGGTCGGGCGTGATGAGGCCGGACCCGCCGGCCTCGGCCAGATCGGTGGCGAAGCGCTCGACCCCGTACTGCAGGACGGGGTTGTAGTAGGTCATCACCAGGACCGGCACGTCGACGCGCGCCCGGATCTCGCGGACGGCCTCGAAGCCGTGGCGGAGGCGGAAGCCCCCCGCGATGGCGGCCTGGGTCGCCTCCTGGATGACGGGTCCGTCCATCACCGGATCGGAGTAGGGCAGGCCCAGCTCGATCGCGTCGACGCCGTTCTCGGCCATGGCCACGGCGGCGTCGATGCTGGTCGGCAGGTCGGGGAAGCCGACGGGGAGGTAGCCGATCAGGGCGCCCGCCGCCTCCTCGTTCCGGCGCCGGACGGTCTCGGCGACGCTCGGTCCGCGGCCGCTCACGACTGCACCGCGCCCTGGTCCATGAGGCCGAAGTAGTGCGCAGCGGTCGTCATGTCCTTGTCGCCGCGGCCCGAGAGGTTGACCAGGATGGTGGCCTCGGAGCCGAGCTCGCGCCCGAGCTCCAGCGTGCCGGCCAGCGCGTGCGCGGACTCGATCGCCGGGATGATCCCCTCGGTGCGGCTGAGCAGCATGAGCGCGTCCATCGCGGCCGAGTCGGTGACCGCGCGGTAGTCGGCGCGGCCGATGCTCGAGAGCCACGCGTGCTCCGGGCCGATGCCCGGGTAGTCGAGGCCGGCCGAGATCGAGTGCGACTCGACGGTCTGGCCGTCCTCGTCCTGGAGGAGGAAGCTGCGGGCGCCGTGCAGGACGCCGGGGCGGCCCTTGCTGATGGTCGCCGCGTGGCGGGGGGTCTCGATCCCGTCGCCGCCGGCCTCGAAGCCGACGAGGCGGACCTCGGGGTCGTCGAGGAAGGCGTGGAAGATCCCCATCGCGTTGGAGCCGCCGCCGACGCAGGCGGTGACCGCGGTGGGCAGCGAGCCGGTGAGCTCGAGGACCTGCTCGCGCGCCTCCTCGCCGATGATCTTCTGGAAGTCCCGGACGAGGGCCGGGAACGGGTGCGGGCCCGCGACGGTGCCGAAGATGTAGTTCGTGGTGCCCACGTTCGTCACCCAGTCGCGCATCGCGTCGTTGATCGCGTCCTTGAGGGTGCGCGAGCCGGTCGTCACAGGGATCACCTCGGCGCCGAGCAGGCGCATGCGGGCGACGTTGAGGGCCTGGCGCTCGGTGTCGACCTCGCCCATGTAGACCACGCAGTCGAGGCCGAACAGGGCGGCGGCCGTGGCGGTCGCGACGCCGTGCTGGCCCGCTCCCGTCTCGGCGATGACGCGGGTCTTGCCGATCCGCTTGGTGAGCAGCGCCTGGCCCAGCACGTTGTTGATCTTGTGCGAGCCGGTGTGGTTGAGGTCCTCGCGCTTGAGGATGATCCGTGCTCCGCCGGCGTGCTCGGCGAACCGCGGCACCTCGGTGATGATCGACGGACGGCCGGTGTAGCTGCGGTGCAGCTCCATCAGCTCGGCCGCGAACGCGGGATCGACCTTCGTGCGCTCGTACTCGGCGCTCAGCTCGTCGAGGGCCTCGACGAGGGACTCGGGGACGTAGCGTCCGCCGAACTCGCCGAAGTAGGGGCCGAGTTCATCCCGGAGTGCCATGGGGGTACCGCCTATCGGTGTGGTCAGTGCGCCAGGAAGCCGGCGAGGGTGGAGACGGGGTCGCCGCCGGTGACGAGAGCCTCGCCCACGAGGACGACGTCGGCTCCGGAGCCGCGGTAGTGCGCGACGTCGTCGGCGGTGAGGACGGCCGATTCGGCCACCTTCACCGCGTCGTCGGGGAAGCGCTCGGAGAGGCGGCCGAAGAGGTCGCGGTCGAGCTGGAAGGTGGAGAGGTCGCGGGCGTTCACGCCGATGAGCCGCGCGCCGAGGTCGGCGGCCCGCTCGAGCTCGTCGGCCGAGTGCGTCTCGACGAGCGGGGTCATCCCCAGCTCGAGGACGAGGGCGTGCAGCTCGGCGAGCAGGGGCTGCTCGAGCGCGGCGACGATGAGGAGGACCAGGTCGGCTCCGGCCGCGCGGGCCTCGAGGACCTGGTACGGCTCGGCGACGAAGTCCTTGCGCAGGACGGGGATCGACACGCGCTCGCGGACCGCCTCGAGGTCCGCGAGGGACCCCTTGAAGCGGCGCTCCTCGGTGAGGACGCTGATCGCGCTCGCTCCCCCGAGCTCGTACTGCCCGGCCAGCTCGGCGGGGACGGGGATGTCGGCGAGGGCTCCGCGCGACGGGCTGGCGCGCTTCACCTCGGCGATGATCCTGACGCGCTCGGCGGGGGCCAGAGCGGCCAGGGCGTCGAGGGCGGGCGCCTGGGCGAGCGCGCGGCGCTCGACGGCTTCGAGCGGGGCGCTCTCGCGGCGCCGGGCCGCGTCGGCCAGGGCTCCGGCGGTGAGGTCGGCGAGCACCTAGGCGCGCGCCTTCGGGTTCGCCTTCGCGCCGTTGACGCCGTAGCCCGCCTTGGCCATGCCCATGCCCACGAGCAGACCCACCACGACCAGGCCGGCCGAGAGCCAGACCACCAGGGGCACGTCGAACCAGAACGCGATCGTGCCGATCGTGAATCCGACCAGCATGATGACGACGGCCGTCCACGCTGCGGGCGAGTGGCCGTGGTTGTCGTCGTCGTGCTCGGTGCTCATGGGTCTCCTCCTGGGGGTGCATCGGGACCAGAGCAGTCTAGCGTGAGGCGCCTGAGCGCCCGGCCCCGGACTCGCCTGCGCAGTCGCCTGCAGGAGGCGGGGATGCCGGACCGCCGGACACGTCCCCGGCCGGTGTCAGCGGCCCGAGGTGGGGTCGTCGCCGCGCGAGAGCTCGTCCCACGAGACGACCGGATCGATGTCGCCGTCGTCCGTCTGCACGGTCGACGCGCCGTGGCCGTAGCCGTCGGCGGGCTCGAAGCGGGACGCGCGCTTCCGCGCCGCTCCCGGCCAGCGGCGCGAGGTCGCGAGGACGCCGATCCCGAGCAGCGCGGTGAGCACGCCGCAGACCAGGGCGACGACGGGCCAGGCCGTCGCGGAGGACGAGGCCACGAGCGCGGCGACGGACTGCTCCCCCGCGATGGCGGTCGCCTCCGTGACCAGCGAGGCGCCGGCGCGCACGGGGTCGCCCAGTGCCGTCGCGGCCGCGAGCACCACCGAGGCGCCGAGGACGGCCTGGAGCACACCGAGCACGATCCGGAAGACGGGGCCGGCGATGGCGAGGGCCGCGGCGAGGGCGAGGCCCGCGAGCGCCAGGGCGGAGAGCGCGGGCGCGGCGACGGTCCCGGCCACGTCGATCCGCTGGCCCTCCCCCTCGATCGCCGCCAGGTTCAGCGTGGACCAGGTCTGGGTGGAGGAGGTCAGCTCGAGCGCGGCGAGGAGCACGACCCCGAGGATCGCCGTGTACTTCAGCCGCCGTCCGCTCATGCTCACTCCACCGGGCCGAGGCCGGTGAACGGCACGAGGGGGTCGACGTCGAAGCAGGCGTGCTCGCCCGTGTGGCAGGCGGCGCCGATCTGCTCGACCTGGACCAGCAGGGTGTCGGCGTCGCAGTCGAGGGCGGCACCCCGCACGTACTGCGCGTGACCGGACGTGTCGCCCTTGCGCCAGTACTCCTGACGCGAGCGCGACCAGAAGGTGACGCGGCCCTCGGTGAGGGTCCGCCGGAGAGCCTCGCGGTCCATCCAGCCCATCATGAGCACCTCGCGGGTGTCGTGCTGCTGGATGATCGCGGGCAGGAGCCCGGTCGGATCGAAGGCGGCGCGGTCCAGGACGGCGTCGAGCTCGGCGGGGGTCATCGGATCTCGATCCCGGAGGCCGCGAGCGAGCGCTTGACGTCGCCGATCGTCAGCTCGCGATTGTGGAAGACGGAGGCGGCGAGCACGGCGTCGGCCCCCGCGTCGACGGCCGGAGCGAAGTGCTCGACGGCGCCGGCGCCTCCAGAGGCGATGACGGGCACGGAGCTCAGCTCGCGCATCGCGGCGATCAGCTCGAGGTCGAAGCCCTGCTTGGTGCCGTCGGCGTCGATGGAGTTGACCAGCAGCTCCCCGGCGCCGCGCTCGACGGCCTCGGCCGCCCAGGCCAGGGCGTCGAGCTCGGTCTCGCGGCGTCCGCCGTGAGTGGTGACGACGAAGCCGGACGGCGTGGCGTCGCTCCGCTTGACGTCGAGCGAGAGCACGAGCACCTGCGCGCCGAAGACGTCGGCGATCTCGCCGAGGAGCTCGGGCCGGGCGATCGCGGCGGAGTTGACGCCCACCTTGTCGGCGCCGTGCGCGAGCAGTCGCGAGACGTCCTCGGCGCTGCGCACGCCTCCGCCGACCGTGAGCGGGATGAAGACCTGCTCGGCGGTCGCCCGCACCACGTCGTAGGTGGTCGAGCGGTCGTCGACCGTGGCGGTGACGTCGAGGAAGGTCAGCTCGTCGGCGCCCTGCTCGAAGTAGAGGCGGGCGAGCTCGACGGGGTCGCCCGCATCGCGCAGGTTCTGGAAGTTGACGCCCTTCACGACGCGGCCGGCGGCGACGTCGAGGCAGGGGATGACGCGGACGGCGAGACTCATCGGCTCCCCCTCTACAGGCGCGCGGCGTGGATGGAGGTGACCAGGATCGCGCGGGCGCCCAGGTCGTACAGGCGGTCCATCACCTGGTTCATGTCCGAGCGCGGCACCATCACGCGGACGGCCACCCACTCGGCGTCGTGCAGCGGCGAGACCGTCGGCGACTCGAAGCCCGGGGCGATCGCCGTGGCGCTCTCCAGGAGCGCGACGGGGCAGTCGTAGTCGAGCAGCACGTACTCGCGGGCGACCAGCACGCCCTGCAGGCGGCGCAGCAGCACCGGGATGCCCTCGGGCTCCCCCGCGGCGGAGACCAGGACGGCGGTCGAGTCCAGGATGACCGGCCCGAAGATCTCGAGGCCGGCCTTGCGGAGCGTGGTGCCGGTCTCGACGACATCGGCGATGACGTCGGCGACGCCGAGCTGGATCGCGGACTCGACCGCGCCGTCGAGGCGGATCAGCGTCACCTCGACGCCGTGCTCCCGGAGGAAGCGGCCCACGAGGCCCGGGTAGCTGGTCGCCACGCGGAGGCCGTCGATCTGCGCGAGCTCGTCGTAGCGGCCGGCGGGCCCGGCGAAGCGGAAGGTGGAGTTCGCGAAGCCGAGGCTCGCGATCTCGCGCGCCTCGGAGCCGGAGTCGATCAGGAGGTCGCGGCCGGTGACCCCGACGTCGAGAGCGCCGGAGCCGACGTAGGTGGCGATGTCGCGCGGGCGCAGGTAGAAGAACTCCACCCCGTTGCGCTCGTCGACGACGTGCAGCTCCTTCGGGTCGCGGCGGCCGGTGTAGCCGGCCTCCGCGAGCATCTGACCGGCGGTCTCCGAGAGGGAGCCCTTGTTGGGGACGGCGACGCGCAGGAGCGCCGGGGCGGGGGTGGTGGTCACGGGACGTCCTTCATGACTCGACGGCTGTTCAGGGGGCGGCAATGCTCCTCGGGGAGCGTGCGGGCGCGACGGCGCGGAGCGGAGGCGCACCCCGGCGAGCGGGGCGGGGCTCACAGATGCCGGTAGACGTCGGCCGTCGTCAGTCCCTTGGCGAGCATGAGCACCTGCAGGTGGTAGAGCAGCTGCGAGATCTCCTCGGCGGTGCGCTCGTCGCCCTCGTACTCGGCGGCCATCCACACCTCGGCGGCCTCCTCGACGATCTTCTTGCCGATGAAGTGCACGCCGGCGTCGAGCTCGCGGACGGTGCCCGAACCCTCGGGACGGGCGGCGGCCTTCTCGCCCAGCTCAGCGAAGAGGTCGTCGAAAGTTTTCACCGGGGAAGTCTATACGGCGGCCGGGCGCGGGCCGCCTCAGTGCCGGTGCAGGTGAGCGGTCGCCGTCTCGCGCAGCGACGCGATCGCGGCCTCCGGGTCGTCCGCGCCGAAGACCGCGGAGCCCGCGACGAAGGTGTCGGCTCCCGCCTCCGCTGCGATCTCGATCGTGCCGGGAGCGATCCCGCCGTCGACCTGGAGCCAGACGTCGAGCCCGGTGCGGTCCACCACGTTCCGGAGGGTGCGCAGCTTGGGCATCGTCTCCTCCATGAATGACTGGCCCCCGAAGCCGGGCTCGACCGTCATCACGAGGACCTGGTCGAACTCGGGCAGGAGGTCGAGGTAGTCGTCCACCATCGTGCCCGGCTTGAGCGCGATCCCCGCCCGCGAGCCGATCTCGCGCAGGCGCCGCGCCAGGGCCACGGCGTCGCGCGCGGCCTCGGCGTGGAAGGTCACGGAGAAGGCGCCGGTCTCGGCGTAGTCGGGGGCCCACCGGTCGGGGTCGTCGATCATCAGGTGCAGGTCGAGCGGGCGGGGCGAGACGTCCTGGAGGCGCTGGACCATGGTCAGCCCGAAGGTGAGGTTCGGCACGAAGTGGTTGTCCATCACGTCGACGTGCACGAGGTCGGCTCCGGCGATGCGCTGCAGCTCGGCCTCGAAGTTCACGAAGTCGGCGGAGAGGATGCTGGGGTTGATCCGTGCGGGCATGCGTCCAGCCTAGATCGGAGCGTCCTCGGCGTCCGCCGGCCGAGCACGCTCCCGCTCCGGAGGGGTCAGGCGTCTCCGGACGCCGCCTCGAGGGGCCGGCGGCGGCGGAGGAGCTGGACGAACATGGCGTCGGTGCCGTGCCGGTGCGGCCAGAGCTGCACGTGGAGGGGGCCGTCCGGCAGCGGGAGCGGGTCCGCCGTCACCGCGCGCAGCACGGCCGGCGTGTCGACGAGCTCGAGCTCGTGCCGCTCCTGCGCGAGGGCGAGCACGCGCCGGGTCTCGCCGAGGTGCGGCGAGCAGGTCACGTACGCCAGCAGCCCGTCGGGAGCGAGAGCCCGGACCGCGGAGTCGAGCAGCTCGCCCTGGAGGGCGGCCAGCGGCTCCACGTCGGCCGCGGACTTGCGCCAGCGCGCCTCGGGCCGACGCCGCAGCGCACCGAGACCGGTGCACGGCGCGTCGAGGAGGATGCGGTCGAACGAGCCCGGCTGCTCGTCGCCCAGGTCGCGCCCGTCGCCGGTGCGCACCTCGACCGACGGGTCGACGGCGGCCAGCGCCTGCCGCACCAGGCCCGCGCGGCCCGGGACCACCTCGTTGGCGAGCAGCGCCGCCCCGCCTGCGCGCGCCTCCGCCGCGAGCAGCGCCGCCTTGCCGCCGGGTCCCGCGCACAGGTCGAGCCAGCGCTCGCCCGGGCGGACCGGCCGTGCTCGGGAGAGCGCCAGAGCGGCGAGCTGGGAGCCCTCGTCCTGCACGCGCACGCGGCCCTCGTGCACCGCGGGGAACGCCTCCGGGTCGCCGCCGGTGCTGGTCATGCCGACCGGCGAGAACCGGTCGGGTTCGGCGTCGGCGATCTCGCCGGGAGACGCCAGACCCGGCAGAGCCACCAGGTTCACCCGCGGAGCCGCGTTGTCGGCGGCGAGCAGCGCGTCGAGCTCGTCGGCCGCCCCCTCCGCCGCCAGCGCCCGTCGCAGGGCGCGCACGATCCACACGGGGTGGGAGCTCAGCGCGGCGATCCGGTCGTCCCCGGAGACCGCGGCCGCGGAGACCCGCTCGCGCCACTCGCCGGCGCTCGAGCGCGAGACCGCGCGCAGCACGGCGTTGGCGAAGGCCACCGCTCCCCGCGAGGAGCCGGCCGCGACGAGCGCGACGCTCTCGTTCACCGCGGCGTGCGGGGCCACGCGGGTCGCGAGCAGCTGGTGCACGCCCAGGCGCAGCGCGTCGAGCACGGGCGCATCGATGCTCTCGACGGACCGGCCGGCCGCGAGGGCGATCACGCGGTCGTAGTAGCCGGACATCCGCAGAGTGCCGTAGCAGAGCTCGGTGGCCAGTCCCGCGTCGGCGGGCGAGAGGCCGGCGGCGCTGATCCGCGCGGGCAGGACCAGGTTGGCGTAGGCGTCCGACCCGCTCACCGCGAGCAGGACGTCGTAGGCGACCCGGCGGGCGGGAGCGGCCTCGCGACGGGCGCTCATGCGAGCACCGTGCTCTCGCGCAGGCCGCGGGCCCAGGCGGCGCCGGCCATCGGGGTCCTGCCGGCGGGCTGGACGGTGACCAGCTCGACCGCTCCGTCCGCGGTGCCGACGAGGGCGCGCCCCGAGTCGAGGCGGACGACGCCGGGAGCGAGGTCCCCCTCGGCCGCGCGGACCGCGAGCACCTTGAGGCGCGCGTCCCCCACCGCGGTCGAGGCTCCGGGCTCGGGAGTCGTTCCGCGCACGAGCGCGAGGACCCGCGCGGTCGGGAGGCTCCAGTCGATCCGGCCGTCGGCGGCGTCGAGCTTGGGAGCGGGGGTCGCCTCTCCGGCCTGCGGAGTCGCGACGGCCGTGCCCTCCTCCAGCGCGTCGACCACGCCGAGGGTGAGGCCGGCGCCGCTCCCGGCCAGCTCCGTCAGCAGCTCGCCCGCGGTGCGCTCCCCCGCGTCGACGGCGAGCTCGGCGTACACGTCACCGGCGTCGAGCTCGGCGACCAGCTGGAAGACGCTCGCGCCGATCCGCGTGTCGCCCGCCATCAGCGCCCGCTGGACGGGAGCCGCCCCGCGCCAGCGCGGCAGCAGGGAGAAGTGCAGGTTGATCCAGCCCAGGCGCGGCACCGCCAGCAGGCGCTGCCGGACGAGGCCGCCGTAGGCCACGATCACGCCGAGGTCGGGGGCGAGCTCCGCGATCCGGTCGGTCACGTCCTCGTCGAGGCGGTTCGCCCGGATCACCGGGATCCCCAGCTCCTCGGCCGCGACGGCGACCGGCGAGGGGGTGAGCACGCGCTTGCGGCCCACCGGGGCGTCCTCCCGGGTGACCACGGCGACGACCTCGTGCGCGGAGGCGGCGAGGTCGCGGAGGGTCGGAACGGCGGCGGCGGGCGTGCCGGCGAAGACGAGGCGCACGGGGGTCTCCTGGGGAGTCAGAGGATGTCGGGGTCGTCGAGACGGACCCGGAGCCGGGGGGCCGGCCGGAAGCGGCCGGGCGTGGTCGGCGGGCGACGACGGCGCGTGGCGTTGCGGATCACGGCGGAGCGGAGGCGCGCGGCCACATCCGCACCGCGAGCGTAGTCGAACCGGACGATCGCCCGGACGGAGCCGTCCTCGAGCCCGACAGGACCGAGGACCTCGTGCCGGTCGTCCTCGTCGAGCGCGTCGAGCGCCTCCTCCACCGCGTGCGCGTCGCCGCTCACCGTGGCCAGGCGCACCGCGGGCGGGAAGCGCAGAGCGCGCCGCTCCTGGAGCTCGGCCCGGAGGTACTCGGCCTGCCGCCAGGTCGCCAGGGCGGTCGCGAGCCGGCCGCCGACCCCGACCAGGAGGACCGGCGCGCCCGGGCGGGCCAGCGCCGCGGCGTTCGACCAGGTGCGGAGCGCGTCGTCGGCGACCCGCAGGCTCTCGCGGGCCAGCATCCGCTCGCCGTCCAGCAGCAGGACGGCGTGGTAGCCGCCGTCGGCCCGCGGCTCCGCCCCGCGCGTGGCCACGACGAGCGCGGGCTCGTCGGGGAGGGTGAGCACGGGGCGCTGCCCGTCGGCGACGATCACCTTGGCACCCGGGAAGGCGCGTCCGAGCTCCTCCGCGGTGCGGCCCGCGCCGAGGGAGACGAGGCGCAGAGCCGTCGCCTCGCAGACGGAGCAGGTCCAGTCGGCCGCGATCAGGCCGCACCAGCCGCAGCTCGGCCGCCCGCCCTCGGAGTGCACGCCGAGCGGACCCTGGCAGCGGTTGCAGCGTGCGACGGTCCGGCAGCGGGCGCAGGCGACCACCGGCGCGTAGCCGGGGCGCGCGACCTGGACGAGCACGGGACCGGAGTCGAGGGCCTTCCGCGCCTCCCGCCAGGCGGAGGAGGGGATGCGCGCTGCCGCGTCGTGCTCGTCGGCCGCCCACTGCTGGGCGGTCGGCACGACGTGCGGGCGGCGGCTCGGCCGCGGCTCCACCTCGGTCGCGAAGCCGATCTCGACGAGCCGCTCGACCTCGACCGTGCGCGTGTTGCCGAGCAGGACGAGGCCGGCGCCGCTCTGCTCCTGCCGCACCAGGGCGACGTCGCGGGCGTGCGCGTAGGGCGCGAGCGGCTCGGCGAAGAGCGGATCGCCGTCGTCCCAGAGCGCGATCAGGCCGAGGGCGGAGGAGGGCGCGTAGAGGACGGAGCGGTTGCCGACGACGACCCGCGGCCCGGGATCGAGGCAGCGGACGAAGGCGGAGTAGCGCTCGGCGCCCTTCTGCCGCGCATCGAGGCGCACCACCGCCTCCGCGGGGACGAGGGCGGCGAGAGCGAGCTCCAGCTGCTCCTGGTCGCGGTAGTCGGGGACCGCCAGGATCGCGTCGCGGCCCGCGGCGAGCGTGTCCCGGGCGAGCTCGGCGAGCGTGACGGCCCAGCCGCCGACCCACGCGCCCGAGTCGAGCCTCACGGGAGCCGGCACGGCGCCGACCGCCAACCGGGCCCCTTCGGCGAGTCCCGCGAAGGAGGCGGCGGGGTAGCCCGTCACGCCGCCCGCCTCGACCGCGGGCGCCGCAGGAGCGGGACCCGCGGCGAGTCGCGCCTTCTCGACGCGGACGTGGCGGCGCGGCACGGCCAGGCGCAGCACGTCGCTCGCGCCTCCGGAGGCGCGGTCGGCCACCCGGCGGGCGAGGGCCCAGACCTCCGGGGTCAGCACGACGAGCGGCGAGACCAGCTCCTCGATGCCGCTGAGCGCTCCGGCGTGCTCGGTCCCCTCCCCCGTCTCGACGACGAACGCGTCGGCGATCCGGCCTCCGGTCCGCAACGGCACCCGCACGCGCACGCCGGGGACCACCTCGCCGCGCAGCGCCTCCGGCACCGCGTAGTCCAGGAGCCGGTCGAGCTGCGGGAGGGGCGAGTCCAGGAGCACGCGCGCGACGGCTCCGCTCGTCGCCATCGCCGCCGCGCCCGCTACGAGAGGCCCGCGGCGGAGCGCAGGTCGTCGACCCGGTCGAGGCGCTCCCAGGTGAAGTCGGGGAGCTCCCGGCCGAAGTGGCCGTAGGCCGCGGTCTGCGCGTAGATCGGGCGGAGCAGGTCGAGTGCGTGGATGATCGCGGCCGGGCGCAGGTCGAAGACCGAGCGGATCGCCTCGGTGATCGTCTCGTCGGAGACGGTGCCGGTGCCGAAGGTCTCGACGTAGAGGCCGACCGGGGCCGCCTTGCCGATGGCGTAGGCGACCTGCACCTCCAGCCGCGAGGCGAGCCCCGCGGCGACCGCGTTCTTGGCGACCCACCGCATGGCGTAGGCGGCCGAGCGGTCCACCTTCGACGGGTCCTTGCCCGAGAACGCGCCGCCGCCGTGGCGGGACGCTCCGCCGTAGGTGTCGACGATGATCTTGCGGCCGGTGAGCCCGGCGTCACCCTGAGGGCCGCCGATCTCGAAGCGGCCCGTCGGGTTGATCAGCAGGCGCACGGCGGAGGAGTCGAGGTCGACCGTCTCGAGGACGGGGCGGATGACGTGCGCCGCGATGTCCGCGTGGATCGTCTCGGTGCTGACGTGCTCGGCGTGCTGGGTGGACAGGACGACGGTGTCGATGGTGGACGGCGTCGTGCCGTCGTAGCCGATGGTGACCTGGGTCTTGCCGTCGGGTCGGAGGTAGTCGAGCTCGCCCGACTTGCGGACGGCGGCCAGGCGCTCGGCGAGGCGGTGCGAGAGCCAGCTCGGCAGCGGCATGTACTCGGGGGTCTCGTCGGTCGCGAAGCCGAACATCAGGCCCTGGTCGCCCGCGCCCTGGCGGTCGAAGGCGTCCTCGCCCGCCTCGGAGGAGCGGACCTCGAGCGCCGTGTCGACGCCCGCCGCGATCTCGGGCGACTGCTGGCCGATCGAGACCGAGACGCCGCAGGAGCGGCCGTCGAAGCCCTTCTCCGAGGAGTCGTAGCCGATCTCGACGATCGTGTCGCGCACGATCTTGGGGATCTCGACGTAGCCGCTCGTGGAGACCTCGCCCGCGACGTGCACGAGCCCCGTCGTGACCAGCGTCTCGACGGCGACCCGGCTGCGCGGGTCCTCGCGGAGCAGGGCGTCGAGGATGCGGTCCGAGATCTGGTCGCAGATCTTGTCCGGGTGGCCCTCGGTGACGGACTCGGAGGTGAACAGGCGGAGGGGACCGGAGGTCATGCTTCTCTTCTCGTCCCGGCTCGTGCGGACCGGGGTCGTTCGTACCGGGAGTGGCCTGGCGGGCGGATGCCGGGCGGCAGGCGATCGGCGCCTGGGCGGGCGGACCGGCGGGGCTAGCGCACGACCGCGTCGAGGACGCGATCGGCCACCTCCGCCTTGCTGCCCGAGGCCTCGCCAACTATATCGCCGGCCCGATCGAGGACCACGACGGCGTTGCTGTCGCTCTGGAAACCCTCGGCCCAGCCCACCCTGTTGAGGACGAGCAGGTCGCAGCCCTTGCGGGCGATCTTGGCGCGGCCGAGGGCGAGCATCGCGTCCCGGTCCGGCTCGGTCTCCGCGGCGAAGCCGACGACGATCTGCCCCTCCCGCCGGGAGGCGGAGATCTCGGCGAGGACGTCCGGGTTCTTGACGAGCTCGAGGACGAGACGGTCGCCCTGCTGCTCCTTCTTGATCTTCGCGTCGGCGACCGAGGCGGGCCGGTAGTCGGCGACGGCCGCGGCCATGATCACGACGTCCGCGCCGGGGGCCGCGGCGAGGGCGGCCTCGCGCAGCTCGAGCGCGGTGCCCACCGGGAGGACCGTGACGCCCTCCGGCGCCGGCACGTCGAGGTTCGCGGCGAGGAGGGTGACCTCCGCGCCCCGGGCCGCGGCGGCCAGCGCGAGCGCGACGCCCTGCCTGCCGCTGGAGCGGTTGCCGACGAAGCGCACCGGGTCGAGGGGCTCGCGGGTGCCGCCGGCGGTCACGAGGACGCGCACGCCCGCGAGGTCGCGGCGGGCGGAGGCGGAGCGGGCGTGGACGGCGAGGGCCTCCGCCACGATCGTCTCGGGCTCCTCCATGCGGCCGGGGCCCGAGTCGGCGCCGGTGAGGCGGCCGACCGCGGGGCCGACGACGTGCACGCCGCGGGAGCGGAGCACCGCCGTGTTCGCGACGGTGGCGGCGTTCGCCCACATCTCGGTGTGCATCGCGGGGGCGACCACGAGCGGGGCGGTGCTCGCGAGCACCGTGTTGCCGAGCAGGTCGTCGGCGAGGCCGGCGGCGAGCTTGGCGAGCGTGTGCGCCGTCGCGGGCGCGATCACGATGAGGTCGGCGGCCTGGCCGATGGCAACGTGCCGGACCTCGGCGACGCCCTCGTAGAGCTCGGTGTGCACCGGGTTCCGCGAGATGGCCTCGAGGGTGGGCTTCCCGACGAAGCGCAGCGCGGCCTCGGTCGCGACGACGTGCACGTCGTGCTCCGCGAGGACCAGCGCGCGGACGACTCCGACGGCCTTGTACGCGGCGATGCCGCCGGTGATGCCGACGACGACCTTGAGCCGTCGGCCGGCCTCGAGAGAGGAGCCCACCCGGAGGGGACTACTCGGCGAGGGGCTTGGCGACGAGCTTGTCCTCGTTGATCTCGTGCAGTGCGACCGAGAGGGGCTTGTCGTCGATGGTGGAGTCGACCAGCGGGCCGACGTTGTCGAACAGGCTGCCCTCGTGGAGGTCGGCGTAGTAGTCGTTGATCTGGCGGGCGCGCTTGGAGGCGAAGATCACCAGCGCGTACTTGGAGTCGACCTTCGAGAGGAGCTCGTCGATGGGCGGGTCGATGATGCCGAGGTTGTTGGCCATGGGTGTCTCCTTGCAGGCGCATCAGCGCCGATCTGCGGCTCCGGAGCAACACGGCGCGCGGGCTCCGAGGGGCGTGTGCCCGGTGGGACCCGGGGCGTCGGCCCGGAGGTGGTCGGTGGCCCGGTGTCAGCGGCCCGGGTCAGCGGGCGCGCCGTCGGCACGAGGCGACATCAATTCTACGACCTCGCGGGCCGCTTCGGGCACGGTGCTGTTGACGACGGCGAAATCGAACTCGTCCTGCGCGGCCAGCTCCACCTTCGCGGTGGCCAGGCGGCGCTCCTGCTCCTCCGCGCTCTCGGTGCCGCGGCCGACCAGCCGGCGGACCAGCTCGTCCCAGCTCGGCGGCAGGAGGAAGACCAGCCGCGCGTCCGGCATCCGCTCGCGCACCTGACGGGCACCCTGGATGTCGATCTCGAGCATCACCTGCCGGCCCTGCTCCAGCGCGGCGTCGATGGGGCCGCGGGGCGTTCCGTAGCGGTGAGCGTTGTGGACGACGGCGTACTCGAGGAACTCCCCCGCCGCGACCATCCGGTCGAACTCGGCGTCGTCGACGAAGTAGTAGCTGACGCCGTCCACCTCGCCCGGACGCGGGGCCCGGGTGGTGGCCGAGACCGAGAGCAGGACGTCCGGGTAGTTCTCGCGGATGTAGGTCGACACGGTGCCCTTGCCGACCGCGGTCGGACCGGCGAGGACGAGCAGGCGGTTGCGGCCGGGGCGGCGCTGCCGGGACTCCCGCTCCTCGAGGAACGACGCCAGGCCCTCGACCTGGCGCCGGCCGAGCCCGCCGAGGCGCTTCGACTCGGCGATCCGCAGCTGGTCCATCACCCGGGGCGTCTTCACCACGCCGAGCGCCGGCACCGCGCGGAGCAGCTCGCTGACGCGCATCCGCCCCTCGACTCCGAGCGGCTCGGCCTGGGCCGCCGCGAGCACGGCGGTCGCGGGGCGGCGTCCGGCGGCGACGGCCTTCTTGACGGCGGCGCGGGCACGGCGCGCCGCGATCGCGGCCTCGGAGGCGGCGCGCCGGTCGACCTCGGGCGGCGAGGGACGGCGCACGGCCTCCGGGCGCGAGGAGGCGCCGGGATCGGGGCTGACGGTTTCAGCGGACAAGGGTCTCCTGGATGTCGGTCGCGCGGCGGGTGATCTCGGCCGCGATCCCCGAGGGGCCGGCGCCGAGCACGCTGCGCGACTCGCTGACGATGGTGGCGGCGCTCAGCGCGCCGAACAGCCGCTGCGCGTCCGCGACGGCCGCGCCCTGGTGGCCGAAGCCGGGCGCGAGCACCGGGAGTGCGGGGTGCAGCGGCTCGTCGATGCCGATGCCGAAGTCGCCCAGGGCGACCGTGGCGCCGAGCACCACGCCGACCGAGCCGATCGACGCGCGAGCGTGAGCGTCGTTCCAGGATGCCACGTCCGCCACGACCGCGCGTGCCACGGTGGATCCCGCCCGGCCGCCGTCCTGCACGAGGGCGCGCTGCACGGGGCGGGCCTCGGGGTTCGAGGTGGCTGCGAGGACGAACACGCCCTTGCCCGCCTCCTCGGCGAGGGTCAGCATCCCCTCGAGGGAGCCGAGCCCCTGGAAGGCCGCCGCGGTCATGGCGTCCGCCTCGAGCGGCGAGCCCGGCCGGAGCCACGCCTCGGCGTAGGCGGTGACGCTCGTGCCGATGTCGCCGCGCTTGACGTCGGCGATCACCAGCAGTCCGGCCTCGCGCGCGTCGGCGAGCACGCGCTCGAGCGCGGCGTAGCCCGCCGAGCCGTGCCGCTCGAAGAACGCGATCTGCGGCTTCACCACGCCCACGCGGCCGGCCGCCGCCTCGACGACCGTGCGGCCGAAGCTCTCGAGCCCGGCCGCGTCGTCGGCGAGGCCCCACGCGTCGAGCAGGTACGCGTGCGGGTCGATCCCGACGCAGAGCCGGCCGTGCGCGGCGAACGCCGCCTCGAGGCGCGAGCCGAAGGAGGCGGTGCCCGCCGCGCCGCCGCTCACGCGGTGCGCTCCGCGCGGCGCAGGGCGTAGTCCTGCAGGCTCGTCACCTCGAAGGGCTCGTTCGCCGCGTCGAGCGAGGCGACCGCGGCCGCGAGCTGGGCGATCGTGGTGAACAGCGGCTTGTCCGCGGCGACCGCGGCGGCGCGGATCTCGTAGCCGTCGGCGCGGGTCGCTCCTCCGCTGGGCGTGTTGATCACCACGTCGACCTCGTCGCGGGCGATCAGCTCGACGATGGAGGGCGCGTCGCCCTCGGCGGTCTCGCTGTACTTGCGGACCACGCGGGCCTGGATCCCGTTGCGGTTCAGCACCTCGGCCGTGCCCTCGGTCGCGAGGATGTCGAAGCCGAGCTGGCGCAGGCGCAGCGCGGGCAGGACGATCGAGCGCTTGTCGCGGTCGGCGACCGAGATGAAGACGGTCCCGCTCGCCGGCATGCCGCCGTAGGCGGCGTCCTGGCTCTTCGCGAAGGCGCGGGGGAAGTCGCGGTCGATCCCCATGACCTCGCCGGTGGAGCGCATCTCGGGCCCGAGCAGCGAGTCGACGATCTGGCCCTCCTTGGTGCGGAAGCGCTTGAACGGCAGGACCGCCTCCTTCACCGCGATGGGAGAGTCCATCGGGACGTCGGAGCCGTCGCGCTCGGGCAGCAGGCCCTCGGCCTTCAGCGCGGCGATGGTCTCGCCCACCATCAGGCGCGACGCGGCCTTCGCGAGCGGGATCCCCAGCGCCTTCGACACGAACGGCACGGTGCGCGAGGCCCGGGGGTTCGCCTCGAGCACGTAGAGCACGCCCTGGCCGATCGCGAACTGGACGTTCAGCAGTCCCCGGACGCCGACGCCCTGCGCGATCGCGAGGGTCGCCTCCCGCACCTGGTCGATCTGCCGGCGGCCGAGCGTCACCGGCGGGAGCGTGCACGCCGAGTCGCCGGAGTGGATGCCGGCCTCCTCGATGTGCTCCATCACGCCGCCGATGTAGAGCTGCTCCCCGTCGAAGAGCGCGTCGACGTCGATCTCGATCGCGTCGTCGAGGAAGCGGTCCACCAGCAGCGGGTGCGCCTCGTCGATGATCCCCTCGCCGGCCATCCGCTCGAAGTAGTCCTCGAGCTGGGGCGTGCCGTAGACGATCTCCATGCCGCGCCCGCCGAGGACGAACGACGGACGGACGAGGACCGGGTAGCCGATCTCCACCGCGACCTCACGGGCGCCGTCGAGGTCGGTCGCGGTGCCGTTGCGCGGAGCGAGAAGCCCCGCCTCGTCGAGGATCCGCGAGAACGCGCCGCGCTCCTCCGCGAGGTCGATGTTCGCGGGGGTGGTGCCGAGGATGGGCACGCCGGCCGCCTCGAGGCCCGCGGCGAGCCCGAGCGCCGTCTGGCCGCCCAGCTGCACGACGACGCCGACGAGCTCGCCGGACTGCGACTCCGCGTGGATGACCTCGAGCACGTCCTCGAGAGTCAGCGGCTCGAAGTAGAGGCGGTCCGAGGTGTCGTAGTCGGTCGAGACCGTCTCGGGGTTGCAGTTGATCATGATCGTCTCGAAGCCCGCGTCCGAGAGCGCGAACGAGGCGTGCACGCAGGAGTAGTCGAACTCGACCCCCTGGCCGATGCGGTTGGGGCCGGAGCCCAGGATGACGACCTTGCGGCGGTCGGCGGCGACGACCTCCGTCTCCTCGTCGTACGAGGAGTAGTGGTACGGCGTGAGCGCCGGGAACTCGCCCGCGCAGGTGTCGACGGTCTTGTAGACCGGGCGCACGTCCAGCGCGTAGCGGGTGCGGCGGACCTCCGCCTCGTCGAGCCCGCGGAGCTCGGCGATCTGCGCGTCCGAGAAGCCGTGGTCCTTCGCCAGGCGGAGGAGTCCGGCGTCGAGGCCGTCGTGCTCGCGCACCAGGTCGGCGATCTCGTTGATCAGCACGATCTGGTCGAGGAACCAGGGGTCGATCTTCGTGGACTCGAACGCCTGCTCGACCGTGGCTCCCAGGCGCAGCGCCTGCTGCACGGTGACGATGCGGCCGTCGGTCGGGGTCCTCGCGATCTCGAGGAGCTCCTCGACCGAGCGCTCCTGCGCGCCCCAGTGGAACGACGAGCCGCGCTTCTCGAGCGAGCGGAGCGCCTTCTGCAGCGCCTGCGCGTAGTTGCGGCCGATCGCCATCGCCTCGCCCACCGACTTCATGGTCGTGGTCAGCGTCTTGTCGGCGGCCGGGAACTTCTCGAACGCGAACCGCGGGACCTTCACGACCACGTAGTCCAGCGTCGGCTCGAAGCTCGCCGGCGTCACCTTGGTGATGTCGTTCGGGATCTCGTCCAGGCGGTAGCCGATGGCGAGCTTCGCGGCGATCTTGGCGATCGGGAAGCCGGTCGCCTTGGAGGCGAGGGCGGAGGAGCGGGAGACGCGCGGGTTCATCTCGATCACGATGATCCGGCCGTCCGCCGGGTCGATCGCGAACTGGATGTTGCAGCCGCCGGTGTCCACGCCCACGTCGCGGATGATCCGGATGCCGATGTCGCGCAGCTTCTGGTACTCGCGGTCGGTGAGGGTCAGCGCCGGTGCGACGGTGATCGAGTCGCCCGTGTGCACGCCGACGGGGTCGACGTTCTCGATCGAGCAGACGACGACCGTGTTGTCGGCCGTGTCGCGCATGAGCTCGAGCTCGTACTCCTTCCAGCCGAGGATCGACTCCTCCAGGAGAACCTCGGTGGTGGGGCTCTGGTGCAGGCCGTCGCCGACCATCCGCACCAGCTCCTCGCGGGTGTAGGCGAAGCCGGAGCCCAGGCCGCCCATGGTGAACGACGGGCGGATGACGAGGGGATAGCCCAGGTCCTCGGCGTACTCGATCGCCTCGTCGACGGTGTGCGCGATGTAGGACTTCGCGACGTCGGCGCCCGCGTCCAGCACCAGCTGCTTGAAGATCTGGCGGTCCTCGCCGCGGTTGATCGCCTCGAAGCTCGCGCCGATGAGCTCGACGCCGTACTTCTCGAGGATCCCGAGGTCGTGCAGCTGGATGGCCGCGTTCAGGGCCGTCTGCCCGCCGAGGGTCGGCAGGATCGCGTCCGGCTTCTCCTTGGCGATGATCGCCTCGATCGCCTTGGGCGTGATCGGCTCCACGTAGGTGGCGTCGGCGAAGTCGGGATCGGTCATGATCGTCGCCGGGTTGGAGTTGACGAGGATCACGCGCACCCCCTCGGCGCGCAGCACGCGGCAGGCCTGGGTGCCGGAGTAGTCGAACTCGACGGCCTGTCCGATGACGATCGGGCCGGAGCCGATGACCAGGACGCTCTGGATGTCTTCCCTGCGCGGCATTACTTCTGCTCTCCGATGCTGCTGGTCGTGGGGATGTCGGTGGGCTCCGAGGCCCCGCGCCCGGCCGTGCGCTGCACGACCATCTCGCGGAAGCGGTCGAAGAGGTGGTTGGAGTCGTGCGGGCCGGCCGCCGCCTCCGGGTGGTACTGCACCGAGAAGGCGGGGATGTCGAGGCAGCGCAGGCCCTCCACGACCGAGTCGTTGAGGGAGTAGTGGCTGACCTCGACGCGGCCGAAGCCCTCGGGCGAGTCCAGCTCGCCCTCGATCGGCGCGTCCACGGCGAACCCGTGGTTCTGCGAGGTGATCTCCACGCGGCCGGTGAGCTTGTCGAGCACGGGCTGGTTGATCCCGCGGTGGCCGAACGGGAGCTTGTAGGTGCCGAAGCCGAGAGCGCGCCCCAGCAGCTGGTTGCCGAAGCAGATGCCGAAGAACGGCAGGTCGGCGCGCAGCGTGGTGCGCAGCAGCTCGACGTGGCGGTCCGAGGCCTCGGGGTCGCCGGGGCCGTTGGAGAAGAAGAGCGCGGACGGGTCGAGCGCGAGCACCTGCTCGGCGGTCACCGACTCGGGCAGCACGTGGACGTCGAAGCCGCGCTCCGCGAGGTAGTCGACCGTCGAGGTCTTCACCCCCAGGTCGATGACCGCGACCGAGCCGACGCGCTCGCCGCGGGCGGGCACCGTGTACTGCTCGTCGGTCGAGACCGAGGAGGAGAGGTTGAGCCCCTGCATCTGCCGGCCGCCGAGGACCAGCGCGAGCTGCTCCTCCTCGGGGAGGGCGAGGTCCTCGCCGGAGAACACGCCGGCGCGCATCGAGCCGGCCGAGCGGATGTGGCGGGTGATCGCCCGGGTGTCGACGCCGGAGATCCCGACGATGCCGTCGGTCTCCAGGTCGTCGCCGAGGGAGCGCTGCGCGCGGAAGTTGGAGACGACGCGGGAGGGGTCGCGGACGACGTAGCCGGCGACCCAGATGCGGCGCGACTCCATGTCCTCGTCGTTGGTCCCGGTGTTGCCGATGTGGGGCGCGGTCTGCACGACGATCTGGCCGGCGTAGCTCGGGTCGGTCAGCGTCTCCTGGTAGCCGGTCATGCCGGTGGCGAAGACGATCTCGCCCAGGGTGCGGCCTCGGGCGCCGTAGGCCTGTCCCCGGAATCGTCGTCCGTCCTCGAGGACGAGGACGGCGGTGGGTTCGGTGCTGAGGCGTGTCGTTGGCACGGACTAGGAGCCCTTCTGGGTCGTGTCGGGGCCGCCGTCGGCGAGCGCGAGACGGTGATCCCGGCCTCCCTCCTGCGCGGAGCGGGCCAGGGCAGCTACGTGATCGACCGCGTCGTCG
>NZ_PSWB01000016.1:0-78778 GCF_002931865.1 Rathayibacter sp. AY1C7
CCGGGATGATCCCGCTGCAGGCCGCGCTCGCCGGTCTGAAGCGTCCCGAGCGCGGGGCCGCGCTGCTCGCGCTCCACGCGCCCCGCCGCCTGCCTCTCCCCCGCCCGCGCCCGCCGCCTGATCCGCACCGTCCTCGCTCAGCTCGCCGCCCGCTGACCACCCGAGGTCCGAGCAGCCGTCCGCGCGGGAACCCGGCTCTCGGCACGCCGCTCCGCGGCCACTCGACCAGCAGGGGCAGGGGCGCCCTCTCCCCGCAAGGTGGAGGGCGCGTCCGAGAATCGCGTGCCAGCGATTCGAGGCAGCCCGACGCCACCCGCTCTGCGGAACGCGCCCCGTCGGGAGGCCGACCGCGCTGAGCCGCGCAGGGAGCGGCTCAGAAACGGACTCAGCCCAGCGCTCGCTCGATCTTCTCCGTGATCTCGTTCTGGTCGAGGTAGTTGTCGATGACGACGACCTCGGCGAAGGTGCGGCCGATGCGGTCGACGAGCTCGCCGGAGGTGAGGATGACCTGCGCGTCGGCGGCGAGCGCGTCGACGGAGGCCAGGTCGGAGGCGATCACCTCGGCCTCGAGGTCGAGGGTCTCGAGGGCGCGCTCGGCGCCGAGCTTGAGGATGGCGGAGGTGCCGATTCCGGCGCCGCAGAGGGTGACGATCTTCATGCGCTTCTTCCGTGGTGCGGGTGGTGCGGGGTGCTGTCGGTGAGGACGGCGTTGATGCTGCGGAGGGTGCGGGCGGCGGCGAGTGCACCGACCGCGTCCGGACGGCTGAGCACGTCGGCGAGCCCGGAGACGAAACCGACGTGCCCGTGCGCCTGGGTGGCGGCGATCCCGATGACGACCGAGACCGGATCGTTGGTGCTGTGCCCGAAGGCGACGGGCTCGGCCAGCGTGACGACGGAGAGGCCGTCCGCGAGGACGTCGTTGCCGGGCCGGGCGTGCGCGAGGGCGAGCCCGGGCGCGATGACGATGTACGGCCCGAGCACGTCGACCTGCTCGACCATGCGCCGGGAGTAGGCGGCGTCGACCGCGCCGGTCCGCTCGAGCGCACGGCCCGCCTCGAGGACGGCCTCCCGCCACGATCCGGCGGAGTGGCGGAGGGCCACCGCCTCCTCGGGGAGCGCGTCGAGCGGCACCGTCAGGCCGCCTCGAAGCCGGCGCTGATCGTCTCGACGAGCTCGCGGCGCTCGTCGAGCGGCAGGAAGGCGGCGTGGGCCGCGTTCAGCTGGAAGGCCTCGAAGTCGTCGAGGTCGTACCCGAACGCGTCGGACAGGAGGGCGAGCTCGCGGCTGAGGGTCGTCGCGCTCATCAGGCGGTTGTCGGTGTTCACCGTGACGCGGAAGCCCAGCTGGTAGAGCAGGTCGAAGGGGTGGTCGGCGAGCTCGGCACCCCACGCCGCGACGGCGCCGGTCTGCAGGTTGGAGGAGGGGCTGAGCTCGAGGGCGATCTCGCGGTCCTTCACCCACTCCGAGAGCTCGCCGAGGGTCACGTAGCTCGCGTCGTCGTCCTGGCGCTCGATGCGGATGTCCTCCGCGATCCGGACGCCGTGGCCCAGTCGCAGCGCGCGGCCGTCGAGCAGGGCCGAGCGGATGCTGTCGAGGCCGTCCGCCTCCCCCGCGTGGACCGTGGTCGGGAAGTGAGCCGCCGCGAGCAGCTCGAAGGCGGGACGGTGCCGCGAGGCGGGGAAGCCCGCCTCGGCTCCGGCGATGTCGAAGCCGATCGCACCGCGCTCGCGGTGGCGCAGCGCCAGCTCGGCGACCTCGAGCGAGCGGTCGGCGTGCCGCATCGCGGTGATCAGCTGGCCGACGCGGATGCGGTGTCCCTGCGCCGCCGCCTCCTGCACGCCCTGCTGCAGTCCCTCCTGGACCGCCTCGACAGCCGCGTCGAGCGAGAGCCCGGCGCGCTGGTGCTGCTCCGGCGCCCAGCGCACCTCGCCGTGCACGACTCCGTCGGCGGCGAGGTCGAGCACGAACTCGCGGGCCACGCGCTCGAGCGCCGGCGCGGTCTGCATCACGGCGACCGTCGTCTCGAAGGTGGCGATGTAGTCGGTGAGGGAGCCGGAGTCGGCCGTGGCGCGGAACCACTCGGCGAGGGCATGCGGCTCCTCGGCCGGGAGCGGCACGCCCGTCTCGCGGGCGATCTCGAGGACCGTCCCGGGCCGCAGCCCTCCGTCGAGGTGGTCGTGCAGCGACACCTTGGGGAGCTCGTCGATGAGGACGCCCTCGCCCGGGAGGAGGTACTCCTCGGTCTGATCGGTCACGGTGCTCCTCGCGGGTCGGCGGTGGTTCGCCGACCACCCTAGAGGGTCGGCGGGAGCGGCTCGCCGGGCGGCGCCTCCTCCGTGCTGGGCGGCGCGGGGCTAGGAGACGCGCTCCGCCACGAGGGGGCCGACGTCGAGCACCTCGTCGCCGTCGTCGCCGATCCGGAAGGCACCGTCGAGCGCCTCGAGCGCCCGGGCGAAGCGCTCCGGCTCGTCTGCCGAGAGGGTGATCAGGGGCTGGCCCGCGCGGACTCGGTCGCCCGGCTTCGCGTGCAGGTCGATCCCCGCCGCGTGCTGCACCGCGTCGGACTGGCGCGCGCGTCCGGCGCCCAGGCGCCAGGCGGCGATGCCGAACGGCAGCGCCTGCTGCTCCACCAGGACGCCGTCGCGCTCGGCGACCACGACGTGGGTCTCGCGGGCCTCGGGGAGCGCCGCATCCGGATCCCCTCCCTGAGCGCGGATGACCGCGCGCCAGGTGTCCATCGCCGCGCCGCCGTCGAGGGCGCGCTCGACGTCCGCGTCCGGCTGCCCGGCGAGAGCCAGCATCTCGCGGGCCAGGGCCAGCGTCAGCTCCCGGACGTCCGAGGGGCCGCCGCCGGCGAGCACCTCGACCGACTCCCGCACCTCGTTCGCGTTGCCGATGGCCAGACCGAGCGGCACGTTCATGTTGGTCAGCAGCGCGGTGGTCCGCACCCCCGCGTCGTTGCCGAGGTCGACCATCGCCCGCGCCAGCTCCCGCGAGCGCTCGATGTCGACCATGAACGCGCCGGAGCCGAACTTCACGTCGAGCACCAGGGCGTCGGTCCCCTCGGCGATCTTCTTCGACATGATCGAGGACGCGATCAGCGGGATCGCCTCGACGGTCCCGGTGATGTCCCGGAGCGCGTAGAGCTTCTTGTCGGCGGGGGCCAGACCCGAGCCCGCGGCGCAGATCACGCCGCCGACCGTCCGCAGCTGCTCCAGCATCTCCTCGTTGCCGAGGTCGGCCCGCCAGCCCGGGATCGACTCCAGCTTGTCGAGCGTTCCGCCCGTGTGGCCGAGCCCGCGTCCCGAGAGCTGGGGCACCGCCACGCCGAAGGAGGCGACCAGCGGCATCAGCGGCAGCGTGATCTTGTCGCCGACCCCGCCCGTGGAGTGCTTGTCGACCGTGCGCTTGCCGAGTCCGTCGAAGCGCATGCGCTCGCCGCTGGCGATCATGGCCAGGGTGAGGTCGCGGATCTCGTCGCGCTCCATCCCGTTCAGCAGGACCGCCATCGCGAAGGCCGCCATCTGCTCGTCGGCGACGTAGCCGCGGGTGTAGGCGTCGATCAGCCAGTCGATCTGCGCGGTCGAGAGCGTGCCGCGGTCGCGCTTGGCGCGGATGATGTCGACGGCGTCGAAGTCCTCGACGGGGGTGGTGCGGGTCATGCGGAGTCCTCGGTTCGGGAGTGGGAGCGGTGACGGCGGCGCTAGGAGGCGGCGTAGGCCTCGAGGGTGCGCGGGCCGAAGGCGTCGGGGATGACCTCGTCGATCGTCTTCACGCCCGACACGGTCTGGAGGAGCATGCCCTCGGCCGAGTGCTCGAAGAGCAGCTGGCGGCAGCGCCCGCAGGGCATCAGGACGCCGCCCTTCCCGTCGACGCAGGTGAAGGCGACGAGCCGGCCGCCGCCCGTCATGTGCAGAGAGGACACCAGCGCGCACTCGGCGCAGAGCGTGAGCCCGTAGGAGGCGTTCTCGACGTTGCAGCCCGAGATCGTCCGGCCGTCGTCCACGAGCGCGGCGACCCCGACGGGGAACTTCGAGTACGGGACGTAGGCGTGGCTCATGGCCTCCAGGGCGGCCTCGCGCAGCGCCTCCCAGTCGATGTCGGTCACGACGGCTCCTCTCAGGACTTCAGGTACGGCTTGCCGGCTGCGGCCGGTCCGCGGGACTGGCCGACGAGACCGGCCACCGCGAAGATCGTCACGACGTACGGCAGCATCAGCATGAACTCGCTGGGCACGGGCGAGCCGATGACGCCGAGCACGTTCTGCAGGTTGGTCGCGAAGCCGAACAGGAGCGACGCGAGCGTCGCCTTGATCGGGTCCCAGCGGCCGAAGATGACGGCGGCCAGGGCGATGAAGCCCGCGCCCGCGGTCATCTCCTTGCCGAACGCGCCGACCGCGTCGAGCGTGTAGTACGCGCCGCCGACTCCGGCGATCGCACCGGCGAGGGAGACGTTCCAGAAGCGCGTGCGGGCGACATCGATGCCCACGGTGTCCGCGGCCTGCGGGTGCTCGCCCACGGCGCGCAGGCGGAGGCCCCACTTGGTCTTGAACAGGCCCCACCACACCGCGAAGATCGCGAAGTACATCAGGTAGACGATCACCGTCTGGTTGAACAGGACGGCGCCCACGATCGGCACCTGGCTGAGCACCGGGATCGGGAGGCGGTCGAACTTCACCGGCGAGTTGAACGTCGACGCGTCGGCGGAGAGGACCTGGGAGTAGAGGAAGCTCGTCAGGCCGGTCACCAGCACGTTCAGCACGACTCCGACGATCACCTGGTCGACCAGGTACTTGATCGCGAAGGCGGCCAGCACGAACGACACCAGGACGCTCGCCACCATCGCCGCGAGCAGGCCGAGCACCGGCTGGCGGGTGAGGGAGCCGACCATCGCCGCGGTGAAGGCGCCGGCGAGCAGCTGACCCTCGATCGCGACGTTGACGACTCCGACCCGCTCGGAGATGACGCCGCCGAGCGAGCCGAAGATCAGCGGAGTGGCGAGCCCGACGGTCCCGAGCAGCAGCCCCGAGACGGGCAGCGCGGCACCGGCCGACGCCCAGACGAGGAACCCGATCAGGAAGACCAGGGCGAAGACCGCCGAGAGCCAGAGCGGGATCCGGCGGCCGGCGCGGGTGAGCGCGGCCGACGCGACGGCCAGGGCGACCAGGAGGATCGCGACGACCACGCCCGTCCCCCGCGTCGGGAACGGGATGTCCGGCAGCGCGAAGAAGTCGGTCCCCGCGGCGAGGCGGAACGAGCTCGTCCCGTCGCGGCCGAGGGCCACGAAGAGGACGACGGCGAGCAGCGCGAAGACGCCGAACGCGATCGGCGCCTTCCAGCTGCGGATCACGACGCGGTCGGGGGCGGTGGCGACGGCGGTGCTCATGCGGACACCTCCGAGGTGCGGCGGGTGCGGCGCTTCGGGGCGGCCCCGGGCGTCGGGAGGCGGAAGATCGCGCGCACCAGCGGCGGTGCGGCGATGAAGAGGACGATCAGCGACTGCACGACGAGGACCACGTCGATCGGCACGCCCTCGGCGGCCTGCATCGAGTAGCCGCCCGCCTTGAAGGCGCCGAAGAGGATGCCGGCGAAGAACACGCCCCAGGGTCGGGAGCGGCCCAGCAGCGCGACCGTGATCGCGTCGAAGCCGATGCCCGCGTCGATCCCCGAGGTGAAGCCGGTCGTGACCGTCCCCATCACCTGGGCGCTGCCGGCGAGGCCGAGCAGGCCGCCGGAGAGCAGCATCGCGTACACGTAGCTGTTCTTCACGTCGATGCCCGCGACCCGCGCCGCGTGCGGGTTCTCCCCCACCGCGCGGAACTTGAAGCCGATCGTCGAGCGGTTCAGGAGCCACCAGACGAACACGGTCGCGAGGACCGCGAAGACGAAGCCGAGCGTGAGCGAGTAGCCGGGGCCGAGGAGCGCCGGGAAGACGGCGGTCTCCTTCATCCCGGGCGACTTCGGGTTGTTCGAGCCGGGCGCCTGCAGCGCGCCGGGCGTCCGCAGGAGGTAGGAGATCAGGTAGAACGCGACGTAGTTGAGCATGATCGTGAGGATCACCTCGTGCGCGCCGGTGCGGGCCTTGAGCAGTCCCACGAGTCCGCCCCAGAGCGCGCCGCCCAGGATTCCGGCGGCGAGCGCGACGATCAGGTGCACGCCCCACGGGAGGTCGAAGGAGAAGCCGACCCAGCCCGCGCAGGCGGCGGCGATCAGCATCTGGCCGCGGCCGCCGATGTTGAACAGGCCGACGCGGAAGGCCAGCGCCACTCCGAGCCCGCCGGCGATCAGCGGAGTCGCGAAGGCCAGGGTGTCCGTCAGCGGCTTGATGCCGTTGGCGAAGCCCTCGCGGCGGAAGTTGTAGACCGAGCCCTGGAAGAGCGAGGAGTAGGCACCGGAGACGGACTGCCAGATCGCCTGCAGGGTGTCGAGCGGCCGGGCGAAGAAGTAGCCCGACGCCGCCTGGACGTCCTTGTCGGTCGCGGCGATCAGCACGCCGCCCGCGATGAGGGAGAGGAGCACGGCGAGCACCGACATCAGCGCGGTGCCGGAGAGGATCTCGCGCAGGACGCGGGAGGCGCCGCTCTCGAGCGGGCCGGAGCGCACCTCCTGATCCGGCTTCTGGCCGGGCTCGAGCCCGGACGCCTTCTCGGTCTCCGCGTCGGGATCGACCGCGGGCAGTTGCGCGTCGCTCACGCCGCCGCTCCCTTCTCGGCGGGCGCCTGCCCGGCCATCATGAGCCCCAGGACCTCGCGGGGCGTGTCGGCGGGGACGATGCCGATGATCCCGCCCTTGTACATGACCGCGATGCGGTCGGCGAGCGCCGCGACCTCGTCGAGCTCCGTCGACACCACGATCACGGGGACCCCGGTGTCGCGCGTCTCGACGATGCGCTTGTGGACGAACTCGATGGAGCCGACGTCGATGCCGCGGGTGGGCTGCGCCGCGATGAACAGCCGCAGCTCCCGGCTGAGCTCGCGCGCGAGCACCACCTTCTGCTGGTTGCCTCCGGAGAGGCGGCCGACGTGGGTGCCGATCCCCTGGGCGCGCACGTCGAACTCGCGCACCCGCTCCTCGGCGAAGCGCTCGAGCTCCTTCAGCCGCAGGCCCAGTCCCTTCACGAACGGACCGCGGTCGCTGCGGTCGAGCATGAGGTTCTCGGCGATCGTGAACTCGGCGACCAGACCGTCCTCGGTGCGGTCCTCGGGGACGAAGCCGACCCCCGACTCGAGGACGCGGCGCACGGATAGCCCGTCGAGGCGGCGCCCGTCCAGGGTCACCGAGCCCTCGACCCGCTCCTGCAGGCCCATGATCGCCTCGGTGAGCTCGGTCTGGCCGTTGCCCTGCACGCCCGCGATCGCGAGGATCTCGCCGCGGCGGACCTCGAAGGAGACGTCGTCGACGACGGCCTGGCCGTTGGCGTCGCGCACGGTGAGGTTCGAGACGACGAGGGCCTCGTCGCCCGGCACCGCCTGCTCCTTCTGCACCGTCAGCTCGACGGCGCGGCCCACCATCAGCGAGGCGAGCTCGGCGTTGCTCGCCGTCGGCGACGCCTCCCCCACGACTCTGCCGAGGCGGATGACCGTGATGCGGTCCCCGACCTCGCGCACCTCGCGGAGCTTGTGCGTGATGAAGACGATGGCGGTCCCGGCCGCACGCAGCTGGCGCATGATCGCGATCAGCTCGTCGGTCTCCTGCGGGGTCAGCACCGCGGTCGGCTCGTCGAACACGAGCACCCGGGCGTCGCGGGAGAGCGCCTTGATGATCTCGACCCGCTGCTGCACGCCGACGGGGAGGTCCTCGACCAGGGCGTCGGGATCCACGTCGAAGCCGAAGCGGTCCGAGATCTCGCGCACCCGGGCGCGCGCGGCAGCGAGGTCCAGGCGCCCGCCGGCCTTCGTCTCCTCGTGGCCCAGCATGACGTTCTCGGCGACGGTGAACACGGGGACGAGCATGAAGTGCTGGTGGACCATCCCGATGCCCGCCTTCATGGCGTCACCCGGACCGGAGAAGTGCTGGACCGCGTCGTCCAGCAGGATCTCCCCCTCCTCGGCCTGGTACAGGCCGTAGAGCACGTTCATGAGCGTCGACTTGCCCGCGCCGTTCTCGCCGAGGAGGCAGTGGATCTCACCGGGTTCGACGGTGAGATCGATGTGGTCGTTGGCCACGAGCGCGCCGAAGCGCTTCGTGATGCCACGCAGTTCGAGCTTCATGGGACCAATCTAACTTTCGGTTCGCGCCACGATGCGCCGTCGGCCGGGATCGATGGCCGCAGCGGAGCCGATCCGCCCGCCGGACCGACGAAGAGGCCGGCGGGCCCGAGGTGTGCTCGGGCCCGCCGGCCTCTTCGAGGAAGCGGCTAGGACGCCGCGGGAGCGGACGGAGAGGTGACGGTGATGGAGCCGTCGATGATGCCCGCCTTGATGGTGTCGAGCTCGCCCTGCAGGTCGCCCGAGACCTTCGACTCGAAGTCGTGGAACGGCGCGATGCCGACTCCGTCGTTCTCGAGGGTGCCCACGAAGGGAGTGGGGTCGAAGTCGTCGGCTCCGGCGGAGCTGGTGACGTCGGTCGTGCCGGCCTCGATGCCCTTGAGGATCGAGGTCAGGTACAGGTCGGCGCCGTCGGGGTAGGTCTCGTACAGGTCCGCGTCCACGCCGACCATCGCGATGTCCTTGCCGGAGTCGCGGATCGCCTCGATCGCCGACTGGAAGATCGGACCGCCGACGGGGAGGATGACGTCCGCGTTCTGGTCGATCAGCGACTGCGCGGCCGACTTGGCCTCGACGCCCGCCGCGAAGCCGCCGGTGAAGGAGCCGGTCTGCGCGTCGACGTCCCAGCCGACGACCTTGACGTCCTTCCCCTTCTGCTCGTTGTAGTACTTCACGCCGTCGGCGTAGCCGTCCATGAAGATCGTGACGGTCGGGAACTGCTGGCCGCCGTAGGTGCCGACGACGCCGGTCTTGGAGTACGACGCGGCCGTGTAGCCGGCGAGGAACGCCGCCTGCGAGGTGTCGAAGGTGATCGGCTTGACGTTCGGCAGGTCGATCGACGCGTCGTCGATGATCGCGAAGTCGATGTCCGTGTTCGCCTCGGCCGCGGCCGACGTGGCCTCGGCCAGCGCGAAGCCGACGGTGATGATCAGGTTGCAGCCCTGGTCGACGAGGCTGGTCAGGTTCGGGGCGTAGTCCGTCTCGGACTCCGAGGTGACGGTCTTCGGCGTGACGCCGAGGTCCTCCGAGGCCTTCACGAGGCCGTTGTAGCCGAGCTCGTTGAACGACTTGTCGTCGAACCCGCCCGCGTCGGAGACCATGCAGGGCAGGAAGTCGCCACCGGCGGCGGCGCTGGAGCCGCTCTCCTCGGGGGCGGAGGCGCAACCGGCGAGAAGCGCGGTGACGCCGAGGGCGGCGAGACCGCCGAACGCGGCCTTACGCGAGGTGATAGTCAAGATGTCGTCCTCCAGGAATGCGGCCCCGCGCGACGAGCGCAGCAGGGCGTCGATCCCCACACGTTACCCAATGTGACAAGCCGCTCAGCCGCCCGGACGGTGGTGGTCAGGAAGAGTTACACAGTGTTGATCTTCGCGACATGCGGAGCGTGTCGCGGGGCGGGCGGCTGTGCTCGATTCCGAGCCGAGGGGCGGCTCGGCGCGGTCGGCTGTGCTCGATTCCGAGCCGCGGAGCGGCTCGGCGCGGTCGGCTTCGCGACGGGTGCGTTCCGCAGAGCGAGTCGAGTCGGGCTGGCCTGAATCGCTTGGCACGCGATTCCGGCTCGCGGCCCTCTCCCCTGCTGCCGGACGTCGAAGGCGTTCGGAGGAGCTCCGCGCTGCGCGCGGTCGGGCACGGACGCGATGCTCCTCCATGGTGGTCGAGTTGCCGCGGAAGCGGCGGATCGAGACCCGGCCACCAGCCCCCAGGGCGACGGCCGAGGTCCTCACCGGTGGTGGTCGAGTGGCCGCGCGAACGGCGTATCGGGACCGCCGCACGCGCATGAGGCGAGGGGCGGAACGGCGAAGCGCGGCGCCTCCGAGGGGAGGGCCGCGCTTCGACGGGTGGGACGGAGGGCTAGAGGACGTCGGTGCGGCCGGAGAGGCGCAGGGCGTCGACGACGCCCTTGACCTTCTGGGCGTTCTCGGTCGTGGTCACCAGGAGCGCATCGGGGGTGTCCACGACGACGATGTCCTTCACTCCGATGAGGGCGATGGTGCGGTTGCCGCCGCTGACGACGATGCCCGTCGCGGAGTCGGCGAGCACACGCGCGTCCTCGCCGAGGATGGCGAGGTCCGAGCGGAGTCCGCTCGAGTGCAGCTTCGCGATGGACGCGAAGTCGCCCACGTCGTCCCAGGAGAAGTGGCCCGGCACGACGGCCAGCTTGCCCGCGGCCGCGGCCGGCTCGGCGACGGAGTAGTCGATCGCGATCTTCTCCAGGCCCGGCCAGATGCGGTCGACGACCGCGCCGCGCTCCGGGGTGTCCCACGCGGCGGCGAGCTCGAGCAGTCCGGCGAGCAGCTTCGGCTTCGCGCGGCCGAGCTCCTCGAGGAGGCGGTCGGCGCGGGCGATGAACATGCCCGCGTTCCAGAGGTACTGACCGCTGGAGAGGTAGGCGCGCGCGGTGTCGGCGTCGGGCTTCTCGACGAAGGAGTCGACGGCGAGCGTGTGCGTCGCTCCGTCGATCCCGAGGTGCTTCCCGGTGCGGATGTAGCCGAAGCCCACGGCAGGCTCGGTCGGCGTGATGCCGATGGTCGCGATGTAGCCCGCGTCCGCCGCGACGACGGCCTCGGCGACCGCGTCGTGGAACAGCTGCTGACCGCTGATGACGTGGTCGGCGGCGAACGAGCCGATGATCACCCCCGGCTGGCGGCGCTCGAGGATGGCGGCGGCCAGGCCGATCGCGGCGGAGGAGTCGCGCGGCTCGCTCTCGAGGACGACGTTGAGGTCCTCGAGGCTCTCGAGCTGCTCCTCGACGGCGGCGCGGTGCGCGCGGCCGGTCACGACCATGATCCGGTCGGCGCCCGAGATGGGCGCGAGGCGGTCCCAGGTGTCGCGGAGGAGGGTCTGTCCCGATCCCGTCAGATCGTGCAGGAACTTCGGGGCGTCGGCCCGGGAGAGCGGCCACAGCCTCGAGCCGATCCCGCCTGCGGGGATCACGCTGTAGAAGCGGTCGAGCGGGGCACGGCCATCGGTCTCAGGTGATGTCATGTCCGCAGGATACAAGGGAGCCCGAGCGCGACCGTCCGTTCACCCGGGCGCGCGCCGCCGTTCATCCCGCCGCCGTAGCGTCCGGGGCGTGAGAGTCGCGGTCGTCACCGAGAGCTTCCTGCCGTCCTTGAACGGCGTGACCACGAGCGTCCTGCGGGTGCTCGACGAGTTCGCGGAGCGCGGGATCGAGGCGCTCGTCGTCTGCCCGGCCGCGGGGGCGCCGGGCCACTACGCGGGCCACCGCGTCGTGGAGCACCCGGCGATCGCGTACCGCGACTTCCCGGTCGGGATCCCCACGCTGGCCCTCACCCGGGAGCTGGCCGACTTCGAGCCCGACGTGGTGCACGTCGCCTCGCCCTTCCTCCTCGGCGCCCGCGCCATCGCCTCGGCCGGCCGGCTCGGGGTGCCGAGTGTCGCGATCTACCAGACGGACGTCGCGCGATTCGCGGCCCGCTACGGCATCCGCGGCGCCCGCGCCCTCGCCTGGCGGGTGATCCGCCAGATCCACGCCGGTGCGGACCTGACCCTCGCCCCCTCCACGAGCGCCCTCGACGACCTCGCCGCCGCCGGCATCGAGTGCACCGCGCTGTGGGGCCGCGGCGTGCAGAGCGAGCGCTTCCACCCGCGCCGCCGCTCCTCCCCCTACGCGCAGGCCGTCCGTGCCGGACTCGGCGCCGACGACGCGCTCGTCGGCTACATCGGGCGCCTCTCCCCCGAGAAGAGGGTGGAGCGGATGGCGGCGCTCGCCTCCCTCCCGCACGCGGAGCTGGTCGTGGGCGGCTACGGCCCCTCCTCCGCCCGGGTCGCCGCCGCCCTCGGCCCGGCGGCGCGGATGCTCGGCCGGCTCGACGGCGACCGGCTGCCGGCGGTCTTCGCCGCGCTCGATGTGTTCGTGCACACCGGCACGGAGGAGACGTTCGGCCAGACGGTCCAGGAGGCGCAGGCGTCCGGCACCGCGGTGGTCGCGCCGCACGCGGGCGGCCCCACCGATCTCATCGAGCACGGCGTGGACGGCCTGCTCTACGCGCCTGAGAGCGACTCCGACCTCCGCCGGCAGGTGGAGCGCCTGGTCCGAGATCCCGCACTGCGCGCCCGGCTCGGCGAGGCGGGCCGCCGCCGCGTGCTCCACCGCACCTGGAGCGCGCTCACCGACGAGCTCCTCGCGCACTACGCGACCGCGGGGGCGCCCGCCCTCGCCCTGCCCCGCAGCTAAGGCTCGCCTAAGCCGCGCCCGCCTGCGAGCGCGCTTAGAATCGAAGGGCGAGTTTCTCGTCGCTCCCCGCCCCGTCCCCGTCCACGCGACGTGGGAACAGGTCAGGCCGTCGGAGCACAACCAGGGAGGGTTGTTCGTGTCAGTTCAAGCTGCTCAAACCCTCGCACCCCGGAAGCAGGGGAAGATCCGGCGTCCGGCCGGCACCCTGTACCGCGGTCGCGAAGGCATGTGGTCGTGGGTGCTCCACCGGATCACCGGTGTCGCCATCTTCTTCTTCCTCCTCGTCCACGTCCTCGACTCCGCTCTCATCGCCGTGAGCCCCGAGGCGTACAACGCGGTCATCGGGACGTACAAGAACCCGATCATGGGACTCGGCGAGACCGGGCTCGTGGGCGCCATCGCGTTCCACGCGCTGAACGGCCTGCGGATCATCCTGGTCGACTTCTGGAGCTGGGCGACCCGCAACCAGCGCGTCCTCTTCTGGGTCGTCATGGGCCTCTGGGTCGTGCTGATGCTCGGCTTCGCGCCGCGCCACCTGATCAACGTCTTCAGCGAGGGGGGTGCGCATTGAGCACCGTCGCCGCACCGCGGACCCCGCACACCCCGACCCGCTCCTCCGGCACCAACTGGGAGAAGTGGGGCTGGATCTACATGCGCGCCTCCGGCGTCGTGCTGATCGTCCTGATCTTCGGACACCTCATCTACAACCTGCTGCTGGGCGACGGCATCAAGGCCATCGACTTCGGCTTCGTCGGCGGCAAGCTGGCGAACCCGTTCTGGCAGTGGTGGGACGTCCTCATGCTGTGGCTCGCGCTGATCCACGGCGGCAACGGCATGCGCACGCTGGTCAACGACTACGCGACCTCGCCCCTGCTGGCCAAGGCCTTCAAGGGCGGCATCCTCGTCGCCGTCGTCGCGCTGATCGCGCTCGGCACCTGGGTCGTCTTCGCGTTCGACCCGTGCCCCGCCGGCACCGCCGCGGACCTGCTGCCCTCCTTCTGCGCAGCGTGACCACGGTGCCGCGGATCGGAGAGGGGCCCGCGCCCCTCCCGGTCCGCGGCACCGCGTCCCGGCACCTCCCCCTCCCATCCCCGTACGACGGAGCACCCACCCCGTGAGCACACCAGGCCACTCCCACACCGGCGCCGACCAGAGCGCCTTCGCGCAGACCGTCGGACCCGACGGCGTCCACTACCACCAGTTCGACGTCGTCATCGTCGGCGCCGGCGGTGCCGGGATGCGCGCGGCCATCGAGGCCGGCCCCAAGGCGAAGACGGCCGTGATCTCGAAGCTGTACCCGACCCGCTCCCACACCGGAGCGGCGCAGGGCGGCATGGCCGCCGCCCTCGCGAACGTCGAGGAGGACAGCTGGGAGTGGCACACCTTCGACACCGTCAAAGGCGGCGACTACCTCGTCGACCAGGACGCGGCCGAGATCCTCGCGAAGGAGGCCATCGACGCGGTCATCGACCTGGAGAACATGGGCCTGCCCTTCAACCGCACCGAGGAGGGCAAGATCGACCAGCGCCGCTTCGGCGGCCACACCCGCGACCACGGCAAGGCGCCCGTCCGCCGCGCCTGCTACGCGGCCGACCGCACCGGCCACATGATCCTGCAGACGCTGTTCCAGAACTGCGTCCGGCTCGGCATCAACTTCTACAACGAGTTCTACGTCCTCGACCTGGTGATGACCGAGGTCGACGGAGTGGCCAAGCCCTCCGGCGTCGTCGCCTACGAGCTGGCCACGGGCGAGCTGCACGTCTTCCAGGCGAAGGCGATCATCTTCGCGACCGGCGGCTTCGGCAAGATCTACAAGACCACCTCCAACGCGCACACCCTCACCGGCGACGGCGTCGGCATCATCTGGCGCAAGGGCCTCCCCCTGGAGGACATGGAGTTCTTCCAGTTCCACCCGACCGGCCTCGCCGGCCTCGGCATCCTCCTCACCGAGGGAGCGCGAGGAGAGGGTGCGATCCTCCGCAACGCCTCGGGCGAGCGCTTCATGGAGCGCTACGCCCCCACCATCAAGGACCTCGCGCCGCGCGACATCGTCGCCCGCTGCATGGTCCAGGAGGTGGCGGAGGGCCGCGGCGCCGGACCGCACAAGGACTACGTGCTGCTGGACTGCACCCACCTGGGCGCCGAGGTCCTCGAGACCAAGCTCCCCGACATCACCGAGTTCGCCCGCACCTACCTGGGCGTCGACCCCGTCGTCGAGCCGGTCCCCGTCATGCCGACCGCGCACTACGCGATGGGCGGCATCCCGACCAACGTCAAGGCCGAGGTGCTCTCGGACAACACGACCGTCGTCCCCGGCCTCTACGCCGCCGGCGAGTGCGCGTGCGTCTCGGTGCACGGCTCCAACCGCCTCGGCACCAACTCCCTCCTCGACATCAACGTCTTCGGCAAGCGCAGCGGCAACAACGCCGCCGACTACGCCAAGACGGTCGACTTCACCCCCCTGCCCGCCGACCCGGCCGGCGCGATCCGCGACATGCTCGCCTCGCTCCGCTCCGCGACCGGCACCGAGCGGATCGCCTCGATCCGCAAGGAGCTGCAGGACGAGATGGACAAGAACGCCCAGGTGTTCCGCACCGACGAGTCCCTCGAGGCCGTCACCGGGACCATCCAGCGCCTGCGCGACCGGTTCCGCAACATCTCGGTGCAGGACAAGGGCAAGCGCTTCAACACCGACCTCCTCGAGGCCGTCGAGCTGGGCTTCCTGCTCGACCTCGCCGAGGTCGTCGTCTACTCGGCGCGCAACCGCAAGGAGAGCCGCGGCGGCCACATGCGCGACGACTTCCCGAAGCGCGACGACGAGAACTACATGCAGCACACGATGGCGTACCTCTCCGGTGACGCCCACTCCTCCGACGCCGGTGACCACATCCGGCTCGACTGGAAGCCCGTCGTGATCACCCGGTACCAGCCGATGGAGAGGAAGTACTAGCCATGTCGACCGCTACCCTCGAGCAGCCGCCCGCCGCCCCCGCGGCCCCGGAGGCGTTCACCGTCACGTTCATCATCCGCCGCTTCGACCCCGAGGTGGACGCCGAGCCGCGCTGGCAGGACTTCGACGTCGAGATGTACTCGACCGACCGCGTCCTCGACGCCCTGCACCGCATCAAGTGGGACCAGGACGGATCGCTGACCTTCCGCCGCTCGTGCGCGCACGGCATCTGCGGATCCGACGCGATGCGGATCAACGGCCGCAACCGCCTGGCCTGCAAGACGCTGATCAAGGATCTCGACATCTCGCAGCCGATCTACATCGAGGCGATCAAGGGACTGCCCCTCGAGAAGGACCTCGTCGTCGACATGGAGCCGTTCTTCGCCTCCTACCGCGAGGTGCAGCCGTTCCTGGTCGCCAACACCCCGGCGCCCAAGGGCAAGGAGCGCGTGCAGTCGGTCGCCGACCGCGCCCGCTTCGACGACACCACGAAGTGCATCCTCTGCGCCGCGTGCACGTCGTCCTGCCCCGTGTTCTGGACCGACGGGCAGTACTTCGGCCCCGCGGCGATCGTGAACGCCCACCGCTTCATCTTCGACTCGCGCGACGACGCCGGTGGAGCGCGCCTGGACATCCTCAACGACAAGGAGGGCGTGTGGCGCTGCCGCACGACCTTCAACTGCACGGAGGCGTGCCCGCGCGGCATCCAGATCACGCAGGCGATCGCCGAGGTGAAGCAGGCCGTCATCCGCGGCCGCGCCTGATCCTCCTCGCTAACGCGTCCGGCCCGCCGGGATCCTCGGATCCGGCGGGCCGGACGCGTTCCAGCGTGACGGCGGGCGCGTGCACGGGAGCGCCGCGAGGCCTCAGTACGCTGGAGGAATGACCGAGGCGGCCGACACTCCCCGCGGGATCCCGGGCCTGTTCGAGCGGGTCATGCGGACGCGGCCGGTGCGGGTGATGCTCCACTACTCCGAGACCGGCGGGCCCCTCTTCGCCTCCGGACTCGCCTTCCAGGCCCTGTTCGCGGTCTTCGCGGCGCTCTTCGTCTTCTTCGCCGTCTTCGGCTTCTGGGTGCGCGACGACTCGGTGCTGCGCGACTCCCTCCTCGACCTGGTGACCCGCTCCGTCCCCGGCCTGATCGGCGGGAAGAACGCCCTCGTGTCGGTCGACGACCTGCTCGACTCGTCGATCCTCGGCTGGACGGGTGCGATCGCGGCCGCCGGCCTGCTCTGGACGGCGCTGAACTTCCTGGGGAGCCTGCGCCAGGCGGTCCGGCTGCTCTTCTCGCTCCCCGGACCCACGACCCTCTTCGTCCTGCTCAAGCTCAAGGACGCGGGGCTCGCCCTGGTCTTCGGGGCGGTGCTGCTGGTCTCGGCGGGTCTCTCCGTGTTCTCGACCTCGCTGGTGGACGTGGCGTTCGGCTTCCTCGGGATCGGCAGCGAGTCGATGCCGGCCCGTCTCGCCGGCAGCGCGGTCGGCCTGCTGATCATGCTCGCCCTGGACACGGGCACGCTCGCCGGCTCCTTCCGCATCCTCTCGGGCATCTCGATCCCCTGGAAGAACCTCTGGGCGGGCTCGCTGCTCGGCGGGATCGCTCTCGGCGCGCTCAAGGTCCTCGGGACGCAGCTGCTGGGCGGCGCCTCCCGCAATCCGCTGCTCGCCTCGTTCGCGGTCCTCATCGGTCTGCTGATCTGGTTCAACCTCGTCTGCCAGGTGATCCTGATCGCCGCGTCGTGGATCTCCGTCGGGATGAGCGACGCCGGGATCTCGGCGCGCAAGCTCACGCCGGAGGAGCGCGAGAAGGAGCGGGAGGAGCAGCTGCGCACCGCCCGCCGCACCCTCGCCGAGGCCGAGCGCGAGCGGCTTCGCGCCGCGCTGCCGGAGGCGTCCCTCCTCAAACGACGGCGCCTGGAGCGCCAGCTCGCGCAGCTCGAGGAGGAGCTCGAGCAGCTCGCCGCCTGACCTGGCGGCCCTCCTTCCGTCCAGCCCTGCGTCGCCGGGTCCGATTCCGCCTGCCGAGTCCGTCCGTTTCTGTTGACTTCCCTCCCGAACGGGTCTAAAAAGAGGTAAACGCAGATCCGAGGTCGGCAACGACACCGTGGATCCGGCGCACCACCCACGGCGAGACGACGGAGTCCACATGTACGCACCGGAGCGGCACCAGGCGATCCTGGACCGCGCCCGCACCGACGGGCGCGTCGAGGTCCGCGACCTCGCCCTCTCCCTCGCCGTGACGCCGGAGACGATCCGCCGCGACCTCACCAGCCTCGAGAAGCGGGGCCTGCTGCGCCGTGCGCACGGCGGCGCCATCCCGGTCGAACGCCTGGGCATCGAGCCCGAGGTCGCCGCCCGCGAGGGACACCTCGCCGGCGAGAAGGACCGCATCGCCACCGCGGCCCTCGCCGAGGTGCCCGACGGCGGCTCGATCGCCATCGACGCCGGCACCACCACGGTGCGGCTGGCGGAGCTGCTCCCCCTGGACCGCCGGCTGACGGTCGTCACCCACTCCCTCCCCGTCGCGATGGCGCTCGTCGGCCGGCCCAACATCGACCTCCACCTCATCGGCGGGCACCTGCGCGGAGTCACGCAGGCTGCCGTCGGACCGTGGGCCGCCCAGGCCCTCTCCACGGTCTCGGTGGACGTCGCCTTCATCGGCACGAACGGCCTCAGCCTCGAGCGCGGGCTCACCACCCCCGATCTCGACGAGGCCGTCGTCAAGTCCGCGATCATCGCCTCCGCGCGCCGGGTCGTGGTCCTCGCCGACCACTCGAAGTTCGGCCGGCAGGACTTCGGGCACGTCGCTCCGCTGTCCGCGGTCGACACCGTCATCACCGACGCCGATGTCGACGACGAGCTCGCCGACGACATCGAGTCGGCCGGCCCGGAGGTCGTCCGCGCATGATCGTCACCGTCACCGCCAACCCGAGTATCGACGTCACCCTCTCCACGAGCGGCTTCGCCGTCGGCGAGGTCAACCGCGCGCACGACGTGCGGCGCGACCCGGCCGGCAAGGGCGTCAACGTCGCCCGTGCCCTCGCCCGCAACGGCGTCGAGGCGACCGCGGTCTACCCGGCCGACGCCTCCACCGGCCTCGACCTGTCCACGATGCTCCGGGCCGCCGGAGTCCGCTCGGCCAGTGCGGCGATCGCCCACCCGATCCGCACCAACATCACCGTGGTCGACGACCGGACGGGCCGCACCACCAAGATCAACGAGCCCGGCCCCGCTGTCACGGAGGAGGAGGCCCACGCCCTCTCCGAGCTGATCGGCGAGCACGTCTCGGCCTCGCCCCGCTGGCTCGTCGCCTGCGGCAGCGTCCCCCCGGGACTGGGAGCGGACTTCTACCCCGCTCTCGGCCGCCTCGCCCTGCACTTCGGCGTCCCCCTCGCCGTCGACACCTCGGGAGCCCCCCTGACCGCGATCATCGCGGCCGGCACCGCCACCCTGGTGAAGCCCAACCTCGAGGAGCTCGAGGAGCTCCTCGGCCGCTCCCTGACGACGGTCGGAGACGTCGTCGCCGGAGCCCGTGAACTCCTGCAGCTGCCCGACGCGCGAGCGCTCGTCAGTCTCGGAGAGCACGGCGCCCTCCTCGTCACGGCGCACGCGTCGTGGTGGGCGGGCGCCCCCGCCGTCGTGCCCCTCAGCACCGTCGGCGCCGGCGACAGCACGCTCGCCGGCTACCTCTCGGCCGTCGACGCCACGGAGGCGGAGCGCCTCGCGACAGCAGTCGCGTGGGGTACCGCCGCCGTCCAGCTCCCGGGCAGCGAAGCCCCGGGTCCCGACTCCCTCCGCCTCGACGACGTCTCCGTCGTCGAGAACCCCGACCCCACCCTCCCGATTGGAGAACTGAGCGCATGACTGCTCTCACCGAGGCGTCGACGGTCATCGTCGACCTCACCGCCGCCACGAAGGACGAGGCCACCGCGCAGCTCGCGAAGACGCTCGCCGACGCCGGCCGCGTCACCGACCTCGACGGCTTCCTCGCCGACGTCCGCGACCGCGAGTCGCAGATGGCGACCGGCATGCCCGGCGGCATCGGGATCCCCCACGCCCGCTCCTCCCACGTCGTCTCGCCCAGCGTGGCGGTCGGCATCGCGAAGCAGGGCGTCGACTTCGGGGCCCCCGACGGCCCGGCCGACCTGATCTTCCTGATCGCGGCTCCGGACGGCGCCGACCAGGCGCACCTCAAGATCCTCGCCCAGCTCGCCCGCAAGCTGATCCACGAGTCCTTCACCGGTTCCCTCCGCGCCGCCGCCAGCGGCCAGGAGGTCGCGGACATCATCGCCCGAGAGGTCGTCGTCTCATGAGGATCGTCGCCGTCACCAGCTGCATCGCCGGCATCGCGCACACCTACATGGCGGCCGAGGCCCTCGAGCAGGCCGCGAAGAAGAAGGGGTACGAGATCCAGGTCGAGACCCAGGGCGCCGCGGGCTCCGATCCCATGTCGGACCGGACCATCGCCGACGCCGACGTCGTGATCCTCGCCGCCGACCTCGAGGTCCGCGGCAAGGAGCGCTTCGCCGGGAAGCCCACCCTCGAGGTGGGCACGTCGGAGGCGCTCGCGAAGGCGGCGGACGTCATCGACCGCGCCGTCGCGAAGGTGCAGGACGCGCCCGCCGCGAGCCCCGCCTCCGGCCCGCGCTTCGTCGCCGTGACCAGCTGCATCGCGGGCATCGCCCACACCTACATGGCCGCGGAGGCGCTCGAGCAGGCCGCGAAGAAGCGCGGCTACCCGATCCACGTCGAGACCCAGGGCGCGGCCGGCTCGGACGAGATGACCGCGGCCGACATCGCCGCCGCGGACGTCGTCATCCTGGCCGCCGACCTCGAGGTCCGCGGCAAGGACCGCTTCGCCGGCAAGCCGATCCTCCAGGTGGGCGTCGCCGAGGCCCTGTCCAAGCCGGACGAGGTCCTCGACCGCGCTCTGGCCCTCCGCGGCTCCGGCTCCGCCGCGTCCGCCCCCGCCCGCTCGACTCCGGCCGCGGCCCCCGCCGCGCCGAAGAAGGTCGGCGTCGGCACGCGCATCCGCCAGAACCTGATGACCGGCGTCTCCTACATGATCCCGTTCGTCGCGGCGGGCGGTCTGCTGATCGCGCTGTCGTTCCTGTTCGGCGGCTACCGGATCGTCGACTTCACGGCCCAGCAGATCATCGACGACGGCTTCAACGTCGCGAACATCACCGACTGGGCCGGAGTGATGTTCCTCATCGGAAGCGCGACCTTCGCGTTCCTGGTGCCGGTGCTCTCGGGCTTCATCGCCTTCGGCATCGCCGATCGTCCCGGCATCGCGCCGGGCTTCCTCGGCGGCGCGGTCGCGGTCACCGTCGGCGCGGGCTTCCTGGGCGGCCTCGCCTCCGGCTTCATCGCCGGCTACGCGGCCCTCTACATCTCGCGGATCAAGCTCCCCGCGGCGTTCAAGTCGCTGATGCCCGTCGTGATCATCCCCCTGATCGCCACCTTCATCACCGGCTTCCTGATGTTCGTGGTGCTCGGAGCGCCGCTCCGCGCACTGAGCGAGGGCCTGTCGTCCTGGCTCTCGGGCCTCTCGGGCGGCAACCTGATCATCCTGGGGATCATCCTCGGCCTCATGATGGCGTTCGACATGGGCGGTCCGGTCAACAAGGTGGCCTACGCCTTCGCGACCACCGGCCTCGCCTCCGTCCCCGCCGACGGCGACCCGAACTCCGTGCAGTTCAAGGTGATGGCGATCGTCATGGCCGCCGGCATGACCCCGCCGCTGGGTCTGGCCCTCGCCACGACGCTCCGCAAGCGCCTGTTCACCGACGCCGAGCGCCAGAACGGCAAGGCCGCCTACCTGCTGGGCGCGTCCTTCATCTCGGAGGGGGCCATCCCGTTCGCCGCGGTCGACCCGCTGCGCGTGATCCCGTCCGCCATGGTCGGCTCGGCCGTCACGGGTGCGCTCGTCGCGCTCTTCGGCTCCACCCTCCGCGCCCCGCACGGCGGCGTCTGGGTCACCGGGCTCGTCGGGCAGCCGATCCTCTACCTGGTCGCCATCCTGGTGGGCATGGTCGTCACGGCCGTCTGCGTGATCATCGCGAAGAGCATCAAGCGCGCCCCGGTGGTCGCCGAGGTGCCCGAGCCCGCCACCGCGCAGGCCGTCCCCGCCTGATCCCCTCCGACCGACCGTCCTGAGCGGTCCCGCCGGCGGTCGCCTCCGCGCTCCTCCCCCTCTCCGAGGGAGTGGCGCGAGGCGGCCGCCGGCTTCCGCGTTCCGGGGTGCGAGCGCGGCCGGGCGGCCCGCTCCGCGGCTCCGAATAGACTGCTCCGGTGACTCGCAGCACCCTCCGCATCGCCTCCGTCAACGTGAACGGCGTCCGCGCCGCCTACCGCAAGGGGATGGGCGACTGGCTCGCCGCGCGCGACGTCGACGTCCTGGCCCTGCAGGAGGTCCGCGCCTCCACGGACGACCTCACGGGGCTCCTCGGGGACGAGTGGGATGTGCTGCACGACGAGGCGACCGCCAAAGGGCGCGCCGGAGTCGCTCTCGCCTCGCGCAGGCGCGCCACGATCCACCGCGTGACCTTCGGCGCCGACGACTTCGACTCGGCCGGACGCTGGCTCGAGGCCGACTACGAGGTCGGCGGCCGCTCGCTCACCGTCGTCTCCACCTACGTCCACTCCGGCGAGGTCGGCACCCCCAAGCAGGTCGAGAAGTACCGCTTCCTCGACGCGATGGAGGCGCGCCTGCCCGAGATCCAGGCGCACAGCGAGCTCGCCGTGGTGATGGGCGACCTCAACGTCGGCCACCGCACGCTCGACATCAAGAACTGGAAGGGCAACGTCAAGAAGGCCGGCTTCCTCCCGGAGGAGCGCGCCTACGTCGACCGCTTCGTCGGCGCCGAGGGCGACCCGGACTACAACGCCGGTGCCGGACTGGGCTGGGTCGACCTCGGCCGCCGGTTCGCGGGCGAGGTGCCCGGACCGTACACGTGGTGGTCGCAGCGCGGCCAGGCCTTCGACACCGACACCGGCTGGCGCCTCGACTACCAGCTCGCCACGCCCGCGCTCGCCGACCTCGCCCGCAGCTACGAGGTCGACCGCGCCGCCTCCTACGACACCCGCTGGTCCGACCACTCCCCCGTGGTCGTCGACTACGAGCTCTGACCCTCTCCCCCGCGAACCGACCCCTCGAGGCCACCCATGACTCCCAGCACCCCGGGCGCCAAGCCCGTCATCTTCTCCGGCATGCAGCCCTCCTCCGGGTCGCTGCACCTCGGCAACTACATCGGCGCGCTGACCCAGTGGGTCGCGATGCAGGAGGACTTCGACGCCTACTTCTGCGTCGTCGACCTGCACGCGATCACGGTCCCGCAGGACCCGCAGCAGCTCCGCGAGCGCACCCGCGCGACCGCCGCGCAGTACATCGCCGCGGGCATCGACCCCGCGCGCTCGACCCTCTTCATCCAGTCCCACGTGCCCGCTCACGCCGAGCTCGCCTGGGTCCTCAACACCCTGACCGGCTTCGGCGAGGCCAGCCGGATGACGCAGTTCAAGGACAAGTCGGCGAAGCAGGGCGCTGAGGCCGCCTCGGTGGGCCTGTTCACCTACCCGATCCTGATGGCGGCCGACATCCTGCTGTACCAGACGGACGCGGTGCCGGTCGGCGAGGACCAGCGCCAGCACCTGGAGCTCACCCGCGATCTCGCCGCGCGCTTCAACTCGCGCTTCGGCGAGACCTTCGCCGTGCCGGAGCCCCACATCGTGCGCGAGACCGCGAAGATCTTCGACCTGCAGAACCCGGGCGCCAAGATGTCGAAGTCGGCGGAGTCGGACGCGGGCCTGCTCAGCGTGCTCGACGAGCCGAAGGCGACCGCGAAGAAGATCATGCGCGCCGTGACGGACACCGAGTCGGAGGTGCGCTTCGACCGGGCGGCGAAGCCCGGAGTCTCGAACCTGCTGACGATCTACTCGGTCCTCGCCGACCGCTCCGTCGAGTCGCTGGAGCAGGAGTACGCGGGCCGCGGCTACGGGGACCTCAAGAAGGGCCTCGTCGAGGTGGTCGCCGCCACCTTCGACCCGATCCGCGCGCGGACCGCGGAGCTGCTCGCCGACCCGGCCGAGCTCGACCGGGTCCTCTCCCTCGCCGCCGACCGCGCGTCCGAGACCGCGGAGCGCACGCTCGCCGCCGTCTACGACTCCGTCGGCCTCCTCCGCCGCGTCCGCTGAGGCGGCCGTGCTGCGGCTCGCGCTCTTCGACCTCGACGACACCCTCTTCGCCCATGCCCGCGCCGTGCGGGAGGGGATCGTCGCGTACGCCGCCTCGCTCGGCGCCGCCTACGCCGGCGAGCCGGCCGAGGTGCAGCGCCGCTGGCACCTGCTCGAGGAGGAGCACTACCACCGCTACCTCGCGGGCGAGATCGACTACGAGGGCCAGCGCCGGGCGCGCGCCACGGACTTCGCCGCGGAGGCCGGAGTCGCGCTGTCTCCCGAGGAGGCGAGCAGCTGGTTCCGCGGGTACCTCGAGCACTACGTCGCCGCCTGGACCCTCCACGACGACGCGCTGCCCGTCCTCGACCGGCTCGACGCCGCCGGGGTCCGCCTCGGCGTCATCACCAACGGCGTGCTCGACTTCCAGCGGGGGAAGATCGAGGGTACGGGCCTCTCCGGTCGCTTCGAGCACGTGATCGCCTCCGGCGACGTCGGCGTCACCAAGCCGGACGCGCGGATCTTCGCGATCGCGTGCGAGCGGTTCGGGGTCTCTCCGGAGGAGGCCCTCTACGTCGGCGACCGGCTCGGCACCGACGCCGTCGGAGCGGCCGCTGCGGGCCTGCGCGGCGTCTGGCTCGACCGCGTCGGCGGTCCTGAGCACGGCCGTGTGCTGCCGCCCGAGGCGGTCGAGCTGGGCGTGCGCCGGATCGGCTCCCTGGACGCGCTGGACGCGCAGCTCGGGCTGTCGGCGGACTGAGTCCTCACCCGGTTCGGGTCTCGACAAGCCGCCTGCAGCGACTGCTCGACCAGCATGCAGGTCCGAATTGCCGGGTGTCGATCAGCCGCCTGCGGCGACCACTCGACCAGCATGGATGTCCCCGAACGACCCCGTTGCGATACCCGTTGCGCCGTCGTCGGAACGACGAAGCGCCCCACCCGACCGGAGGGTCGGACAGGGCGCATCACCGTGAACGGACTCACGCCATCCGCTCGTCGCGCAAGGCGAACGGGGAGGACGCGTGTCAGCGTCGTCTCCTAGCCGGACGCGACCCGCTCCCCGAGACGCGACCACCTCGATGAGCCGACCGCGCCGCGGCAGGCAGGGACTGCCGCGGAAGGAACTACTGCACGTCCTCGTCGATCCAGTCGAAGGTCTTGGTGACGGCCTTCTTCCAGAGGCGGTACTGGCGGGCGGCCTCGTCCTGGTCCATCTGCGGGGTCCAGCGCGAGTCCTCCTGCCAGTTCTGTCGCAGGTCGTCGAGGTTCTCCCAGAAGCCGACCGCGAGACCGGCCGCGTAGGCCGCTCCGAGCGCGGTGGTCTCCGCGACGACCGGTCGGACGACCGGGACGCCGAGGATGTCGGCCTGGAACTGCATGAGCAGGTTGTTGGCGATCATTCCGCCGTCGACCTTGAGCTCCTGCAGGGGGACGCCGGAGTCGGCGTTGACCGCGTCCAGGACCTCGCGGGTCTGGAAGGCGGTCGCCTCGAGCGCGGCGCGGGCGATGTGGCCCTTGTTGACGTAGCGGGTGAGGCCGACGAGGGCTCCGCGGGCGTCGGAGCGCCAGTAGGGGGCGAACAGACCCGAGAAGGCGGGGACGAAGTACGCGCCTCCGTTGTCCTCGACGGTGGCGGCCAGCGCCTCGACCTCGGGGGCCGAGCCGATGAGGCCCAGGTTGTCGCGCAGCCACTGGATCAGCGAGCCGGAGACCGCGATCGAGCCCTCGAGCGCGTAGTGCACCTCGCCGTCGCCGAGCTTGTAGCCGATGGTGGTGAGCAGACCGTTCTTCGAGTGGACGATCTCGGTGCCCGTGTTGAAGATCAGGAAGTTGCCGGTGCCGTAGGTGTTCTTCGCCTCGCCCGGATCGAACGCCGCCTGGCCGAAGGTCGCGGCCTGCTGGTCGCCGAGGATGCCGGCGATCGGGACCTCGCGCAGCAGCGACGAGGACTCGACGTGGCCGTAGACCTCGGAGGAGGAGCAGACCTCGGGGAGCATCGACTTCGGGACCCCGAAGGCCTCGAGGATGTCGTCGCGCCACTCGAGGGTCTCGAGGTCGAGGAACAGGGTGCGGGAGGCGTTGGTGACGTCGGTCTTGTGGACGCCGCCGTCGATGCCGCCGGTCAGGTTCCAGAGGACCCAGGTGTCCGTCGTGCCGAAGATCAGGTCGCCCGCCTCGGCCTTCTCGCGAGCACCCTCGACGTTCTCGAGGATCCAGACGATCTTGGTGCCGGAGAAGTAGGTCGCGAGCGGGAGGCCCACGATCGACTTGAAGCGGTCAGCGCCCTCGTCGCCCGCGAGGCGGTCGACGATCGACTGGGTGCGGGTGTCCTGCCAGACGATCGCGTTGTAGACCGGCTTGCCGGTCGTCCTGTCCCAGACGACAGCGGTCTCGCGCTGGTTGGTGATGCCGACGGAGGCGATGTCGTGGCGGGTCAGGTCGGCGCGGGAGAGAGCCTGGCCGATCACCTCGCGGACGTTGTTCCAGATCTCGATCGGGTCGTGCTCGACCCAGCCGGCGCGCGGGAAGATCTGCTCGTGCTCCTTCTGGCCGGTGGAGACGATCGATCCCTTCTTGTCGAAGATGATCGCGCGGGACGACGTGGTCCCCTGGTCGATAGCGATGACGTAGTCAGCCATGAATGATTACTCCTTCGTAACGGGGGTGAAAGGAAGCGCGGCGGTCTAGAGGACCGGGAGCAGCACGAGCGAGGCGAGGCCCGCGAGCACTCCACCGACGATCGGGCCGGCGACGGGCACCCAGGCGTAGCTCCAGTCGCTCGAGCCCTTGCCCTTGATCGGCAGCAGCGCGTGCGCGATGCGGGGGCCGAGGTCGCGGGCGGGGTTGATGGCGTAGCCGGTCGGGCCGCCGAGGGAGGCGCCGATCGCGATCACCAGGATGGCGACGGGCAGCGCGCCGAGCGCGGCCAGACCGCCGTCGCCCTGACGTCCGCCGCCGAAGCCGATGACGACGAAGACGAGGACGAAGGTGCCGATGACCTCGGTGACGAAGTTCCAGCCGTACGAGCGGATCGCCGGGCCGGTCGAGAAGACGCCGAGCTTGTTGGCCGCGTCGGGCTCCTCGTCGAAGTGCTGCTTGTAGGCGAGCCAGCAGAAGACGGCACCGAGGATCGCACCGATCATCTGGGCGAGGATGTAGACGAGGATCGAGACGATGTCGACGGGCACGCCGGATCCGAACTCGGTCGCTCCACTCGCGACGAGGCCCAGGGTGACCGCGGGGTTGAGGTGCGCCCCCGAGTTGTACGAGACGATCACACCGGCGAAGACAGCGAAGCCCCAGCCGATGTTGACCATGAGGGTTCCGCCGTTGAGACCCTTGCTCTTCACGAGCGCGACGTTGGCGACGACACCGCAGCCGAGGAGCACGAGCATGGCCGTTCCCACGACTTCGGCGAGGAAGACCACTCCGAGATTGTCCACGTTGACCTTTTCCTTTTCGTAAGACGGACGCGCACAGGCGTCCGCGGCGGGCTTCGATGCCCGACGGTGTGAAGTTATCGGCGCCCTGTCCTAGCGACAAGGAACGGCGCGTGCACGTTTGTGCGTTGTCACGACGGAAGCCCCGGTCGAGGTGGTCCTCGGTCCGGGGCTTCCGTCGATCCGCGCCTGATCGCCGATCAGGAGGCGGGCACGGCCGTCGGGGTCTGCACCGAGGTGCCCCCGACGTCGACGCCGTTGTACTCCTTGAGGTGCGCGATGGTCGCGTCGACCTCCGACGCGCGGGCGGCGTCGTCCCAGCCCAGCACGGCGCCCGTGTGCTCGGCGAGCTCCTCGAGGAGCTCGCGGCTCAGGCCGCCCGTGAAGGCGTGGTTGGTGCGGCGCATCACCAGGTCGATGAGGTGCACCACGCTCTCGCGCTGGGCGAGGTAGCGGATCTCACCGGTGGTGAAGTCCTTGTCGAAGTCGAGCGCCTCGTCGTGTCCGTCGGCCAGGGCCTCGATGACCTCCTGCGCGCGGGTGCCGTAGCGCTCGAGCAGCTGGCCCGTGCGGGCCGAGGAGAGCCCGGAGCGGTGCTGGCTGATCCACTGCGCGCGGGACGCGTCGGTGCGCGGGAAGCCCTTGCCGCCTCCGATGGGGGTCTTCACGGTGGAGACGCGACGGGTCACGCCGATCCGCTTGAAGACCTCGTTCGAGAGGTGCTCCGACAGGGCGCGGAACGTCGTCCACTTGCCGCCGACCAGGCTGAGCACGGGCGAGCCGTTGCCGGGGAGCGTCGAGGGCTCGATGCGGTAGTCGCGGGAGACGAAGCCCGGGGCCTCGTCGTCGTGGCGGGGCAGCGGGCGGATGCCGGAGAACTTGAAGACGATCTGCGAGCGGTCCACGCGGATGGCCGGGAAGACGTGGTTCACGAGCTCGAAGAAGTAGTCGATCTCCTCCTCCGTGCACACCGCCGGCTTCGTGGGGTCGGCGTCGATGTCGGTCGTGCCGACCATCACGCGGCCCTTGAGCGGGTAGATGAGGACGATGCGTCCGTCGCTGTGCTCGAAGAACATCTCGCGGCCCTCGCAGGCCTCGACCAGCTCGGGGTTGTCGAGCACGATGTGCGAGCCCTTGGTGCCGCCCATGAACGTCGTGGTCGTGCCGAGGGCCGTGTTGGTGAAGTCGGTCCACGGTCCGGAGACGTTGACGACGACGTCCGCCGCGAAGGTGAACTCCTCGCCGGACTCGCGGTCGCGGAGGACGACGCCCTTCTCGTCGGCGCCGACGGCCTCGACGTAGTTGGCCGCGCGGGCCTTGCTGCCGCCGATCAGCGCGTCGTGGAGCACGTCGAGCGCGAGGCGCTCGGGCTCGTGCACGGAGGCGTCGAAGTAGGTGGCGGTGTACTTGATCTTCGGGTCGAGCTTGGGGAGCTCGTTCAGCGAGCGCTTGCGCCCGTGGAACTGGTGGCGCGGGACCGTGCCGCCGTCGCGGGAGAAGAAGTCGTACATCGTGAGGCCGACCTTGATCAGCAGCGCACCGCGCTCCTGCGGCTTGCCCGACTTGTGGGTCAGGAAGCGCAGCGGAGCCGCGAGGATGCCCGAGAACGTCGAGTAGATCGGGATCGTCGTCTGCAGCGGCTTCACGTAATGGGGAGCGATCTTCAGCAGGCCGTTGCGCTCGTGCACGCCCTCGTTGACGAGTCGGAACTCCCCGTTCTCGAGGTAGCGGATGCCGCCGTGGATCATGTGGCTCGAGGCGCTCGAGGCACCGGAGACGTAGTCGCCGCGCTCGACGAGGGCGACGTCGACGCCGTTGAGCGCGAGCTCGCGGAACGTCCCGATGCCGTTGATGCCACCGCCGATGACCAGGACCGTGGCGCGGGGGTTGTCGCGGAGAGCAGCGACGCTCTCGCGCAGAGCGGAGTTTCCGGGAGTTCCGTCGGACTGTGCCACTTCGTACTCGCCTTCGTGTCGTAGGGGTGTCGTCGAGGCCTCCGCACCAGCGTGCACCGGGGAGATGACCGATTGATTTCGCGGAGGAATACAGCCATCCTTGACCCGACAACACATCCGGTCAAGACGGGTGGAAATCCGTGCAGGGAGCGCTATGACCCCGGTGAGACCGGTCGTCGAACTCGACGAGACGACCCACGCGACCCATCCCGACAAGACGCGGGACGCGCTGCGTGCGGCCCAGCTGTACTACATGCAGGATCTGACGATGGACGCGATCGCGCACGAGCTGCACACGTCGCGCTCCTCCGTCTCGCGCCTGCTCTCGCACGCCCGCGCGACCGGCCTGGTCGACATCCAGATCCGCTCCCCCCTCGACCGGGCGAGCGCCCTCTCGGCCGAGGTGCGGTCCCACTTCGACATCACGGCGCACATCGTGCCGGTGCCGGACCACACCAGCGAGATCGACCGGCTCGAGCGGGTCGCCCTGTCCGCAGCGAGGATCCTCGGGCAGTTCATCGACTCGAACATGATCGTCGGCATCGCCTGGGGCTCCACGATGAGCGCGATCAGCCGCCACCTGATCGCCAAGGAGACGCACAACACGCAGATCGTGCAGCTGAACGGCGCCGGCAACACCGAGACCACGGGCATCAACTACTCGAGCGAGATCCTCCGCCGCTTCGGTGACGCCTACGCGGCGAAGGTCCAGCAGTTCCCGGTGCCGGCGTTCTTCGACGACCCGACCACCAAGCAGGCGGTGTGGCGCGAGCGCTCCACCCGACGGGTCCTGGAGCTGCAGCAGCGGATGGACGTGGCGCTGTTCGGGCTCGGGTCGCCGTTCGCGGCGGTCCCCTCGAAGGTCTACATCGGCGGCTACCTGGAGCCGAGCGACTTCACCTCGCTCAGCGGCTCCGGGGTCGTCGGCGACGTCGCGACGGTGTTCTACCGGTCCGACGGCAGCTGGGACGACATCCCCATGAACGAACGTGCAAGCGGTCCGGACCTCTCCACGGTGCGCCGCGCGTCGCGCCGGATCTGCGTCGTGTCGGGCGCCTCGAAGCTGCCGGGCCTGCGCGGCGCCCTGGCGGCCGGCCTCATCACCGACCTCATCCTCGACGAGGGAACGGCCCGCGCCCTCATCTCGGACTGACGTCCGCGCTCCCCTCCCTCTCCCCCCGCCGCGAGATGCCACTTGTGACGCTTCCGTCCGGCGTGTCGCCAGCACAGGTGGCATCTCGCGAGGGTCGTCAGAGCGCGAGCGCGCGGCGGACCCGGGCGGCGGTGGCGTCCGGGTCGAGCATGCCCGAGGCCCGCACTCGGACGACCCGGTAGCCGAGGGCCTCGATCGCTTCGATCCGGGCGATGTCGCGCTCGTACTGTGCACGATCGGTGCGGTGGTGGTCACCGTCGTACTCGACGACGACGCGCGCGATCCGGTAGAGCATGTCGACCCGAGCGACGAAGCACCCGTCGGCATCGGACAGCTCCACCTGCAGCTCCGGCTCGGGAAGCCCGGCCCTGACCAGCAGGAGCCGCAGCAGGGTCTCGCGGGGCGACTCCGCCCCGACCCGGAGGTGGCCCGCTGCTTCGCGTGCTCGCCGGCCGCCACGCCCGCGGAACCGCGCTGCACGCTCCGTGAGGACCGGGAGGTCGACCCGCAGGCCGCGCCTGCGTCCCTCGTCATCAGGGAGGACGATCGCGTCGCCGAGGACGATGAGCTCGTCGAGACGGCGGGAGTCGGCCAGGTGGCAGAAGGTCGAAGCGGGGTCGGCTGCCGGGTATCGCGTTTGCACCACGGCGACCGCCTCGTCCCAGAGATGGTGTGACCGCACGCCCACCCGTCGGGCGGCTCGCATCGGAGGAGCGACCGAGACGTCGAGCGGACTCGTCGCGGTCATCCGCCGATCCGGCAGGCCCAGCAGATGCGCTGCCGTGCCGTGGGAGAAGAACTCGCCCGGCCGCATCACAGCGGAGAACGCGGCGATCCGCTCGTCGACATCGGCCGGCTCAAGCGCTGCACGGGCTCCCCGGAACACGGCGACCGGGTAGTCCCGGACGAGACCGTGTCGCGACTGCCCGCTCGTCGATGCATTCATGACCCCGGGGTGCTGCTGCTCGCTCATGCCCCGCAGGGTGCCCGATCCGCCGCCCACCCCGCTCGCGTTCTCCACACCCCCTCCTGCGAGATGCCACCTGTGAGGGCGACACGCCGAAGGAGACCGTCGCAAGTGGCATCTCGCGGAAGGGGAAGGGTGAGGCGGGATCGGTCAGGACTCGCGGGCGTGCGCGTCGAGGAACTCGTAGACCTCGGCGTCGTCGATGCCCGGGAAGGTCCCCGACGGGAGCGGCGCGAGCACGTGCGCGTGAAGGCGCGCGCTCGGCCAGGCGTTGCCGTCCCAGCGCGCGGCGAGCTCCGACGGGGCGCGTCGGCAGCAGGACTCGTCGGGGCAGCGGGAGAGCTCGCGGCGGTCGGTGTCGCGGCCTCGGAAGAAGCGGGCCTCGGCGAACGGGACGCCCACGGTGATCGAGAACTCCTCGGTGGCGGTCGTGCCGGTCTGCGACGCCGACCAGAAGGTCCCCGCCGGGGTGTCGACGTACTGGTAGTACTCCGTCGTCCGGTTGGTCCGGGTGAACGCGGAGCGCGCCGACCAGTAGCGGCAGACCACCTGGCCCTCGACGGCCCCGGTGACGTCGGTCGGCAGCGGCAGCCCGTCGTTCTCGTAGGCCTTCTGGATCGAGCCGTCTCCCAGCACCCGCAGGAAGTGCATCCGGATGTCGAGGTGCGAGGTGAGCAGGTTCGTGAAGCGCAGGGCGGCGGCCTCGTGGGTGACGCCGAAGCCGTCGCGGAAGTCCTCCACCGAGATGTCCCGCTCGCGCTTCGCCTCCTGGAGGAACGCGACCGCCGGCTCCAGCGGCATCAGGCACGCGGCGGCGAAGTAGTTGATCTCGAGGCGCTGGCGGAGGAAGTCGGCGTAGGTCACCGGCCGCTCGTGCCCGAGGAGGCGGTGCGCCATCGCCTGCAGCGCCAGCGCCCGCAGGCCGTGGCCCCCGGGGATCGAGGCGGGCGGGAGGTAGATCCTGCCGTTCGCGAGGTCGATCACCGAGCGGGCGGAGTGCGGCAGGTCGCCGACGTGGATGATCTCGAAGCCGAGGTGCCGGGCCATCTTCGAGACGGAGCTGTGGGTCAGTGCTCCTCCGCGGTGCCCGACGGTGCGGAGCATCTCGCCCGCCACCTCCTCGATCTCGGGCAGGTAGGAGCTGCGCTCGCGCAGCTGGAGCCGCTGGGCGGTGTTGGCCCGGCGCGCCTCCTCCGGTGTGGCACTCGCCTCGCTCCGGCGACGGGCGAGCTCGCGGTAGACGCCGAGGAACGCCTCCAGCACGGGCGTGCTCAGCCCCTTGTTGACCTTGAACTCGGGCAGGCCGAGCGAGCGGTACAGCGACCCCTTCTGCACGCGCGCCAGCTCGATCTCCAGCGCGGCCCGCTCGCTCGGCGGCTCGTCCGAGAGCAGCGCCGCCAGCTCGACGCCGAGCGCGGCCGCGAGGCGCTGCAGGAGGGAGAGGCGCGGCTCGCGGCGGCCCGTCTCGATCAGCGAGAGCTGGCTCCCCGACACGTCGACGCGCTCGGCGAGCTGCCCGAGGGTCAGTCCGCGCCGGGTGCGGAAGTGGCGCAGGCGCTGCCCGAGCAGCACGGCGTCGGAGCCCGGGGCGGGTGTCGAGGGATCGGTCACGGCGAGCTCCAGCGGTCGGTTGTGACGGAAGCGCAAAAAGGTGGTTTCTTGACCGCCTGAGCGCCGGGAATACCTCCTGATCCTCCTCCATCCTGGCTTCAGGCGCTACTGAGCGCCCCTCCCGGCCCGGCCGGCCTCTTCCCGGCTGCGGCCGGCGACTCCCCACCCCCGTCGACGACGACCACCGAAAGCGGAGCCAGCATGAGCATCTACAGCAACACCGTCCGACTCGAGCCGAGCACCATGACCGCGCCGACGTCCGTCCCCGCGCCCGTCGTGCCGCCGGCGCCCCTCGCCCTCCGCCGCTGGGTGCGCGAGACCGCCGCGATCCTCCAGCCCGACGCGATCGAGTGGAGCGACGGCTCCCCCGCGGAGTGGTACCGCCTGACCGAGCGGCTCGTCGCCTCCGGCACGCTCCTCCCGCTCAATCCGGAGTGGCGGCCCGGCTCGTTCCTGGCCCGCACCGACCCGGACGACGTCGCCCGGGTCGAGGACCGCACCTTCATCTGCACGACCGACGAGGCCGACGCGGGACCGACCAACAACTGGCGCGAGCCCGCCGCGATGAGGGCCGAGCTCGCTCCCCTCCTCGACGGAGCGATGCGCGGACGGACGATGTACGTCGTGCCGTTCTCGATGGGGCCCGTCGGCGGTCCGCTCTCGCAGCTGGGCGTCCAGGTCACCGACTCGGCCTACGCGGTGCTGAACCTGCGGATCATGGCGCGCGTGGGCTCCGAGCCGCTCGCAGCCTTCACCGAGGAGACCCCGTTCGTCCGCGGCGTGCACACCGTGGGGCTGCCTCTCCGCGTCGCGGACGGCGTCACCCGCGAGGACGTCGCCTGGCCGTGCAGCCCGGTGAAGTACATCACCCAGTTCCCGGAGACGCGCGAGATCGTCTCGTACGGCTCCGGCTACGGCGGCAACGCCCTGCTGGCGAAGAAGTGCTTCGCCCTGCGCATCGCCTCGGCGATGGGGCGCGAGGAGGGCTGGCTCGCCGAGCACATGCTGCTGATCCGCATCGTCTCGCCCGAGGGACGGCGCTACCACGTCGCCGCCGCCTTCCCGAGCGCGTGCGGCAAGACCAACCTCGCGATGATACAGCCCGCGATCCCCGGCTGGCGGGTCGAGACGCTGGGCGACGACATCACCTGGATGCGCCGCGGCGAGGACGGACGCCTCTGGGCGATGAACCCGGAGACGGGCTTCTTCGGCGTCGCTCCCGGCACCGGGGAGACCTCGAACCCGAACGCCGTGCAGACGCTCTGGGGCAACACGATCTTCACCAACGTCGCGCTCCGCGAGGACGGCGACGTGTGGTGGGAGGGCCTGACCGACGAGGTCCCGGAGCGGCTGACCGACTGGCGCGGGCAGCCGTGGACGCCGGCGTCCGGCACGCCCGCCGCGCACCCCAACTCCCGCTTCACCGCGCCGGCCGCGCAGTGCCCGTCGCTCTCCGCCGACTGGGACGCCCACGAGGGCGTGCCGCTGGACGCGATCGTCTTCGGTGGCCGACGGGCGAGCAACGTCCCGCTGGTCACGCAGGCCACCTCGTGGCAGCACGGCGTCTTCCTGGGTGCGACCGTCGCCTCCGAGAAGACCGCGGCCGCGGAGGGCACGGTCGGGGAGCTGCGCCGCGATCCGTTCGCGATGCTCCCCTTCTGCGGCTACAACATGGCCGACTACTTCGCGCACTGGCTCGCGATCGGCGCTGAGCTCGGCGATGCGGCGCCGGCGGTGTTCCAGGTCAACTGGTTCCGTAAGGACGCGGGCGGCGAGTTCCTCTGGCCCGGCTTCGGCGAGAACGCGCGGGTGCTGCAGTGGCTCGTCCGCCGCCTGGAGGGGCTGGCGGAGGCGCGGCGGAGCCCCCTCGGCGACCTGCCGGTCGCGATCAACACGCACGGGCTCCGGCTCTCCGCGGCCCAGAAGGAGGAGCTGTTCTCCGTCCCTGTCGAGGCGTGGCTGGAGGAGTGCGCGCTCACGGAGGAGTTCTTCACGCGGTTCGGCGACCGGCTGCCGCCCGAACTGACCGCCGAGCTCCAGGCCCTGCGGTTCCGGCTCCTCGCCGAGAAGCTGCCGCTGGCGGCCTGATCCCCCTGACCGAGCCGGCTCCTGCCGGACACCCCTGTGGCCCGCGGGCGGATCATCCCCCTTTCCTCGCACCCCCGCGGGTCCACTCCCCCCTTCCGCTCCCACGACGACGGGCACCATGACCGACCGCATCACGCTCCGCTTCCTCGCCGCCCCGCAGGACGCCACCGCCGACGGCCGCAGCGCCCAGGCCGGCCGCGTCCTCGAGTGGATCGACAAGGCCGGCTACGCCTGCGCCGTGGGCTGGAGCGGCGGCTACTGCGTGACGGCGTACGTTGGCAACGTCCACTTCACCCGGCCCATCTCGGTCGGCAACCTGATCGAGGCGACCGCCCGCGTCATCCACACCGGGCGCACGAGCATGCACGTGCTGGTGCAGGTCGCGCAGGCGGATCCGCGGACCGGCCTCTACGAGGACGCCACGCACTGCCTCCTCGTGTTCGTGGCCGTCGACGACGAGAAGAGGCCGCGGTCGGTCCCGGAGTGGCGGCCCCGCTCGATCGAGGACCTGTCCCTCGCCGAGGGCGCCGCCGCGCGCATCGACGGCCGCCGACGGCTGCACGACGTGATGCGCGCCCAGGAGTACACCGAGGAGGGCACCGGTCCGCGGATCGTGTTCCGCTTCCTCGCGGCGCCGGGCGACGTCAACTGGGGCGGCAACGCCCACGGCGGGATCGTGATGCGCTGGATCGACGAGGCGGCCGACGCGGTCGCGCAGCGCTGGACCGGCCGCGACGCGGTGGCCGTCTACTCCGGCGGGATCCACTTCTACCGTCCGGTGCGCATCGGGCACCTCGTCGAGGTGGAGGCGCGCCTCATCCACACGAGCGCCCGGAGCATGCACCTGGCGGTGCACGTGCGCTCCGGGGACCCGCGGACCGGCGAGCTGGAGCTGACCACGCAGTGCCGGAGCGTCTTCGTGGTGCGGGGCGCCGACGGGGCGGCCGAGCCGGTTCCGCCTCTCGAGCTGCGGACCGAGGAGGACCGGCGTCTGGACGCCCATGCGCGCGAGCTGATCCTCCTGCGCGCGGCGCTGCCGCCGCTCCCGCTCGCGGGGACGGCCGGCGCTAGGGTCGGAGCGTGAAGCTGCCGATCCTCGTCCTCAACGGCCCGAACCTGAACCTGCTCGGCACCCGCGAGCCCGAGCTCTACGGCTCGGACACCCTCGTCGACGCCGAGGCGCTGGCGGCGGAGGCGGCCGAGCGGCACGGCTTCACGGTCGAGACCTTCCAGAGCAGCTCGGAGGGCGCGATCGTCAACCGGCTGCACGCGGCTCGCGGCTCCGTCTCGGGAGTGGTGCTCAACGCCGGGGCGTACACGCACACGTCGATCGCGATCCGCGACGCCGTCCTCGCGACCGAGCTGCCGATGGTCGAGGTGCACGTGAGCAACGTGCACCGGCGCGAGCCGTTCCGGCAGCACTCCTACCTCTCGGACGTCGCGATCGCCGTCATCGTCGGCGCGGGGATCGCCGGCTACGGCTACGCGGTGGACGTGCTCGCGCGAGCGGCGGAGAAGCCATGAGCGGCCTCGCACGCTCCTTCGGCAGCGCGGTCGACGCCTACGACCGCGGGCGGCCCGGCTACCCCGACGACGCCGTCGACTGGATCCTGGAGCACGCCCCCGCGCGGGTGGCGGGCGCCTTCATCCCGGAGCGGGCCCGCGCGGCGGGAGCCGACGCCTCCGATCGGCTGCGCGCCGTGGACCTCGGCGCGGGAACGGGCAAGTTCACCGCGTCGCTCGCGTCCCGCGGCCTCGACGTGACCGCGGTCGAGCCCGACGCGGAGATGCTCGCGCGGCTCGCCTCGAATCTGCCGGGGGTCCGCCCCGAGGAGGGGACGGCCGAGGCGATCCCCGCCGCGGACGCCTCCGCGGAGCTCGTCACCGCCGCGCAGTCGTGGCACTGGGTCGACGCCGAGCGCGCGGGAGCCGAAGTCGCCCGCGTCCTGGTGCCGGAGGGCGTGCTCGCGCTGGTGTGGAACATCCGCGACGAGTCGGTCCCCTGGGTGCGCCGGCTCGGCGAGGTCGCCGGAGCCTCCACCGCCGAGCGCTTCGAGACGCTCCGGCCGCCGCTCGGCTCCGCTCTCGAGCGGGTGGCGTTCGCGGCCTTCGAGTGGTCCTTCGAGCTGGACCGAGCCGGGGTGCGGGACATGTTCGCGTCCCGCAGCTCCGTCATCGCGATGCCCGACGAGGAGCGCGCCGCGGTCCTCGCGGCGGTCGACGCCGTGGTGGACGAGGAGTCGGGCGGGAGCGGGACCGTCGCGATGCCGTACTCGACGCGCGTGACGATCGCGCGCCGCTCCTCCTCCGCCTGACTCCGCGCCGCGCGCCGCGGACCGCCCCGCCCGCCGACTACCCTCGGAGGGCGCCGCACCGGCGCGAGCACCGAGAGCACGAGGAGAGACGCACGTGAGCATCATCGCCGCCGCAGACGGGTCCGCACTGGGCAACCCCGGCCCCGCCGGCTGGGCCTGGTACGTCGACGACGAGCGCTGGGCCGCGGGCGGCTGGTCGCACGGCACGAACAACATCGGCGAGCTCACCGCGGTGCTCGAGCTGCTGCGCGCGACCGCGCAGGAGGAGGAGCCGCTGCACATCCTCTGCGACAGCCAGTACGCCATCAAGGCCTGCACCGAGTGGCTGCCGGGCTGGAAGCGGAAGGGCTGGCGCAAGGCCGACGGCAAGCCGGTGATGAACGTCGAGATCATCAAGGCGCTCGACGAGGAGCTGCAGGGCCGGGCGGTCACCTTCGAGTGGGTGAAGGGGCACGCCAACCACCGGATGAACGAGGCCGCCGACGTCCGCGCCCGGAGCGCCGCGACCGCCTACCAGCGCCGGCAGCCCGTCGACGCCGGACCCGGATGGCCGACGGCCGCCGCCGTGCCCGCCGCGGCCGCTGCGCCCCCCGTCGAGGACTCCGCCACCCTCTTCTAGCCGCGTTCCCCCTGGGGCAGCCGCAGCAGCCCCGTCGCCACCAGCTCGCGCACCCGCGGCAGCACCGAGTCGGACACCGCCTCCTCCTCGACCTGGAGGAGCGAGGCGACCGCCGCCGCGATCGCCGCCACCGAGAGCTCGCCGTCGCAGGCGCCGACCACGGCGGCCAGCGCCGTGTCGACCTCCTCGACCCGGGCGAAGCCGCCGCCCTGCCGCAGCCGCAGCACCGTCGGATCGTCGTTGCCCGGCCAGTAGTGCCGCTCCTCCGTGACGTCTCCGGCGACGACCAGGGCGAGACCCGCCAGAGCGCGATCGTCCATCGACGCGAGGGCCTCGGCCGCGTCGAGGCAGGCGGCGAGGTGGCCGCCCAGGCCCGCGGTCGCGACCGGCGTGGTGATCCGCTCGAGGCGGCGGATCGGCGGGCGGGGCTGCTCGGGCAGGCGGAGCGTGACGTAGCCGAAGCCGACGCCGGTCACCCCGCGCCGCTCGAAGTCGGTCAGCCAGGCGTCGACCAGCGCGTCGAACGCGGGGCCGCGAGTCGTGCCGCCGTCCCGGATCCAGGTCTCGGCGTAGACCGCCGGATCCTGACGCTCGCGCTCCACGACCCAGACGTCCAGCGGAGAGGCGGTCCCGCCCATCCAGGCGTCGAGCCCCTCGGGCCCCGCCTCGAGCGCCTGCTCCAGCGGGCTGCGGGCGTCGGCGAGCCAGTCCGCGATCCGGTCGAAGGCGTCCGCGCCCTCCCGGTACTCCCAGTTCCCCAGGAGCTGCGCGACACCGCCGGGCACCAGGTGCTCGGCTGCTCCGAGGATCACGCGGCGCACGATCTCGTCGCCCTCCAGCCCGCCGTCGCGGTACTCGTAGGAGGGGACGCCCTCGACTCGCGGCGTGATGACGAACGGCGGGTTCGTGACGATGTGGTCGAAGCGCTCCCCCGCGACCGGCTCGTAGAGGCTGCCGAGGCGGAACTCGATGTTCTCGATCCCGTTGAGCGCCGCGGTGAAGGAGGCGAGCGCGAGCGCGCGCTCGGAGATGTCGGTGGCGACCACCTGCTCGGCGTGGCGGGAGGCGTGCAGCGCCTGGATCCCGCAGCCGGTCCCCAGGTCGAGCACGCGGCCGACGGGCCGCTGGATCATCAGGCCGGTCAGCGTGAGGCTCGCGCCGCCGACGCCGAGCACGTGGTCCTCGTCGAGCGCGCGGCCGAGGGCGAGCTCCCCGAGGTCGGAGGCGATCCACCAGGAGGCCGCGCCGCGCTGGTCGACCACGTCGTAGGGGCGCAGGTCGAGGGCCGCGGTGACGACGGCTCCGGCCTCGACGCGCACCAGGCCGAGCTCCACCGCCCCCTCCAGCGCGAGAGCGCCGAACGCCTCGTCCGCGTCGTCGGCCGAGACGGGATCGGCCAGGAGGAACAGGCGGGCGAGGGTGGCCAGCGCGTCGTGGTCGCCGCTGCGCTCGAGGGCGCGGCGGGCGGGGACCCGGTCGCCGCGGTGCAGCGCCTCGGCCGCTTCGTCGCCCCAGAGCCCCCGCACGGCGTCCACGCCGTAGCGGGCGCGGATCAGATCGTCGCGCAGGAGGGCGATGCGGGCTCGGTCGAACGGGTCTGCGGAGAACACCGCTCCATCCTCCTGCACGCGGGTCGGCCACCGGGGCCGCCGCGGCCGTACGATCGGAGGCATGCCGCTGACCGGAGAGTACGAACCCAGCACGTCCGAGTGGGCCCGCGAGCAGGCGGAGCTCTACGAGCGGACCGGCGGAGCCGAGGGGAACCTCCTCCGCGGCCGCCCCATCATCGTCCTGACCACCGTCGGCTCGAAGAGCGGGAAGCTCCGCAAGACCGCGCTGATGCGCGTCGAGCACGAGGGCGAGTACGTGGTCGTCGCGTCCAAGGGCGGCGCGCCCGAGCACCCCGTCTGGTACGGCAACATGCTCAAGGAGCCGCACGTCGAGCTGCAGGACGGGCCCGTGAAGAAGGACTACGCCGCGAGCGTGCTCGAGGGCGATCTGCGCGCGGCCTGGTGGGAGCGCGCGGTCGCCGCGTGGCCGGACTACGCCGAGTACCAGACGAAGACCGAGCGGCAGATCCCGCTCGTGCTGCTCACTCCCTGGTCCTGAGTGCGGCGGGCGGCTCGGCCCGTCGCTGAGGCGGCCGTCCTCCGGTCGAGGTCGCGCCGCACGGCAGGCGCCTCACGTGGGCGGCGAGCCCAGCGGATCCCGTCCGGCCTCAGACCCGGGCCGCGATGAGGTCGAGCACCTTCGGGCTCGAGAGCAGCGCGAAGTGGCCGACCACCGAGACCGCGATGTTCTCGCGCGCCCCGGCGAGGCGGCTCCCTCCGGGGATGTACTGGTCGCGCATCCCGTAGATCGACGTGATGCGCGCGTCGGCCTCGCGCTCAGCCAGCAGGGTGCGGATCAGCGGGCGGTGGGGTGCGAACTCCCGGAGCGCCCGCGCCGGGGCGATCCGTGCGAGCGACGAGCCGTTGAACGGGGTCGAGACGGCGATCATCCGCTCGATCCGCCCGTCCTCGCGGTCGTCGACGACCATCATGTGCTTGCCGATCAGGCCGCCCTTGCTGTGCGCGACGACGACGACTCCGCGCAGATCGTGCTCGCGCAGGTAGTCCTGGCCGAGTCCGGCCGACGCGACGATCGGCCGCGTGTTGTAGCCGAGCGCGGGCAGCACGTGGATCGGATGGCCCGCCGCGTGCAGCCTCTCGGCGATGGGCCTGAGGAACTGCCACGTCTCGTAGATGCCGGGGATGAGCAGCACCGGAGCGCCGTCGCCGGACGCGTACCGCGACACGTCCCAGCCCTCCCGCAGGTGCACGAAGCGCGAGCCGTAGGCGTAGCGGTAGTCGCGGAGGTACGCGCGCCGCAGCGAGGTCGAGCGGCGCGGGCGGGCGGAGTCACGCGCCGGCATGGGCCCGCTCCAGCCCCGCGATGTCGAGGCGGCTCATCGCGAGCATCGCCTGCAGAGCGCGCGCGGACGCCTCGGGGTCGGCGCCTCCGAGCAGACGCGGGAGGACCTCCGGCACGATCTGCCAGGACAGCCCCCAGCGGTCGCGGAGCCAGCCGCAGCGGCTCTCCTCGCCGCCGTCCGCGATCAGGGCGTCCCACAGCCGGTCGAGCTCGGACTGGCCGCCGACGGTCACGACGATCGAGACGGCCTCGGTGAACGGGAACCGCGGCCCGGCGTTGATCGCCTGGAACCGCTGCCCGTCGAGCTCGAACGTCACCGACAGCACCTCGCCGGGCGACGGGGAGCCCTCCGGCAGCACCTGGCTTCCGGTGATCCGCGAGTTCGGCACCAGCTCTGTGTAGAAGCGCGCCGCCTCCCCCGCGCCGTCGTCGAACCAGAGGAAGGTGCTGACCGCGCCCATCGGAGTCTCCGTCCTGCGCGGGAGGGTCTCCGCGGCTCCCTCAGTGTGCCGCGGTGGCGCCCTCCCCGCGACGGATCACAGCGGGTTGACGCCGAACGCCGTGGCCAGCTTGTCGATCTTCTTGGCGCGGCCCAGCCGGGGCAGGTCGCTGCCGTCGCGGATGACGCGGCCGCGGGCCTCGAAGTCGTCGAGGAAGTCGCGGGCCCAGGCGACGTCGGACGGCGTCGGGCTGATGACCTCGTTGATCACGGCGAGCTGCTCGGTGTCGAGGCAGAGCTTCCCGGTGAGGCCGAGCGAGACCGTGAGCGCGGACTGCTCGCGCAGCACGGGGTGGCTGTTCGAGACGGTCGGTCCGTCGATCGGGCCGGGCAGGTCGCCGATGCGCGAGGCGACGACCAGGCGCGAGCGCGGGTAGGCCATTGCGAGATCGTCGGCGCTGGTGCCGGTGTCGCGGCGGTAGTCGCCACTGCCGAACGCGAGGCGGAAGGTGCCGCGGGCGCGGGCGATCGAGACCGCCTCCTCGATGCCGAGGGCGGACTCGACCAGGGCGAGCACCGGGGTGGAGCCGCCGAGGCGGTCGAAGGTCTCGGTGACGTGCTCAGCGGCCTCGGTCTTGGCGAGCATGACGCCGGCGAGGCCGGGCAGGCCCTTCAGCGCGTCGACGTCGTCGGACCAGAACGGGGTGGAGTGGTCGTTGATGCGGACCCAGGCGCGCTTCTCGCCGGTCAGCCACTCCGCGACGTCGGTCCGCGCGTCGGGCTTCGCCTTGGGGTCGACCGCGTCCTCGATGTCGAGGACGATCTGGTCGGCGCGGGACGCGTGCGCGGCGTCGAACGTCTCGGTGCGGGTGGCGTTCACCAGCAGCCAGGAGCGCGCGATCTCGGGGGCGACGTCGCGCCCCTTCCGCTTCGCGATGGCGGTGGTGGTGGTCTCGGGCAACGTCACGTTCGGGTCCTCTCGGTGGCGCGGTCCTCGCTCCGCGGACGCCACCGCTCTGCGACGGCGCCGGGGACAAGGGTAGCGGCTCCCCGTCGGCGGGGCTCCGGGCACTCCGGCGTCTCTCCACTCCGGGGCTGCGACGCCCCGAGCGCTCCGGATCAGCGGCCCTCCGGGCGCTCCCACAGCGTCAGCACCGTCGTCGGCACCCGGATCCGCTCGCGCGCGACGAACCCCGCCTCCGCGAGCACCGTGTCCGCCTCGCCCTCCGGCAGCGCCTGCCAGACCCGGTCCTCCCCGGCGAGCGCGGCGAGCAGCGCCTCGCCCTCCAGCAGGACGTCCGAATACGTGCCCGTCGTCCTGTACGGAGCGGCGAGGGCGACATCGTCCACGCCCGCGAACGCCTCCGGGTAGGCGGCGAGCGCCAGGCGGGGCCGGAGCGAGACCGTCCCGGAGGAGCCGAGGAGGACGGCGTCGCCCGGACGGGCCCGCTCCTCGACGGCGGCCGCCAGACCGCGGAGGTCCTGCCCGGCCGGCTTCCCGGTGACCGTGCGCATCTGCACGAGGACCGGCAGGGCGGCCACCGCGATCAGGGCGAGGAGGGCGACGCCCGTCCGGGCCCTGAACGAGTCGAGCGCGAGGCCGAGGAGGACCGCGAGGGCGGGCGTGCTCGACGCGAGGTAGCGCGGGGTGAACATCGGCTCGACGAGGAGGGTCCCGAGCACCAGCACCGCGGTCGGCAGCACGATCCAGAGGACGAGGGCCGGCAGGAGCGGCCCGCGCATGCCGCCCCGCACCGCGGCGACCGCGAGGAGCGCGACGGCGATCCCGGCCAGCCACCACGCGGATCCGAAGAACGGCTCGACCAGGACGGTGAACGCGGTCACCGGCTGCGAGCGGAGCCAGCCGACCTGGCCGCTCTGCCCGGCGGCGACGAGCAGCACCGGCACGGCGCCCAGTGCAGAGAGGGCGCTCGCCGGGAGAGCCCGCACGGCACCCCGGGGCGCCGCGGCCGCGGCGAGCGCGACGAGAGCCGGCAGCACCAGCACGGAGTAGAGGAACACGGCGTCCGCCAGACCCGCGACGGCCGCGAACGCGATCCAGCGCAGGGCTCCTCCGGAGCGGGCCGCCCGCACGACGAGGACCGCCGCTCCCACCACGAGCGCGGTAGCCAGAGCGGAGGACCGCGCCTCGGTCCCCGAGAACGAGGACCGCGGGAGCAGCACGAGCACCGCGGCGGCGAGGAGTGCCGCCCGGGGCCGGTCGAACGATCGCAGCAGGACGACGACGCCCGCCGCCGCCGCTCCCGTGGCGAGAGCGGACGGCGCCCGCACCGCGAGCTCCGACTCCCCGGCGATCGCGATCCAGCCGTGCATCATCAGGCCGTAGACCAGGTGCACCGCGTCCTTCTCCTGCACGAAGGCGAGGAGCTCCCCCACCGGGAGCCGCGCCAGGCGGAGGGTCGCGGCCTCGTCGTTCCAGTAAGAGGGGATCCAGGAGCCGACGAGGGTCAGCGCGGTGGCGAGGGCGAGGACCGCGCTCGCGGGCAGGGTCCGGAGCGCGCGCATCCCGCCAGCGTAGAGGCCGGGCTCAGCGCGCCGAGCGCTCGGCGAGACCCTTCGCGTACGCGGCCTGGCCGACGTGCTGCGTGTCGTCGTCGATCACCGAGACCAGCCGCACCCCGAGGGTCACCGGCGGATCCCACTGCTCGTCGACGACGCGCTCGAGGTCCTCGTCGCCGAGCGTGTCGAGGAGGGCGAGCGTCTGCCGGTGCACGGCGTCGGCGTACTCCGCGAGCAGCGCGGCCGGCACCGCGGCGAGCGCCGCCACCTCGGTCGGCTCCTGCCCGTAGCCGGTCTCGTCGGGCCCGAAGGGCAGGCCGGACCGGCCGTGGAAGCCGTCGGCCGTCCACACCTGCTCGTGGCCGGCGAGCGGGGCGAGGTGGTCGTCCTGCACCCGGACGAGATGCCAGACGAGCCAGGCGGGCGAGTTCGAGCGGGCGTCCGCGCGGAACGCGAGCTGATCGGGGGTGCTGTCGTCGAGGACGGCGTGTACGTTCTCATGCACCCGGCCGAAGGCGTCGCGGAGGAGGTCGATGGCTGCGCTCATGCCGCCAGCCTGCCGCTCCCGCGCCCGGTGCGGCACCCCCTCCGCGCGCCTCGGAGGAAGTGCGGAGGCGGGTGCCCGATACTCGGCCCGTGACCTCCGGATCCTCGAACCTGGCGACGAAGCCGTGGCTGACCTCCTACGCGGAGGGCGTGCCCGCCGAGATCGACCCTCCCACTCAGACGCTCGTCGACCTGCTCGAGGACTCGGTCGCGCGGTACCGCCGCGGCACCGCCCTCGAGTTCTTCGGCGCCGAGACCAGCTACGCCGAGCTCGGCGAGCAGGTCGCGCGCGCGGCGGAGGGCCTGCGGCGCCTCGGCGTGCGCGCCGGCGACCGCGTCGCGCTGGTGCTCCCGAACTGCCCGGAGCACGTGGTGGCGTTCTACGCCGCTCTCCGCCTCGGAGCGATCGTGGTCGAGCACAACCCGCTCTACACGCCGCGCGAGCTGCGGCGGCAGTTCGAGGACCACGGCGCCCGGTTCGCGGTCGTCTGGGACAAGATCGCCGACGTCGTCGCGACCATGCCCGCCGACCTGGGCATCGAGCGCGTCGTCTCCGTCGACCTCACCCGCTCCTTCCCGCTCGGCAAGCGCCTGGCGCTCCGGCTCCCCCTGCCGTCGGTGCGCCGGTCGCGCGAGAAGCTGACCGCGACCCCCCGCAGCCGCTCGCTGGTGCCCTTCGCGTCGCTGCTGAAGAACCGCCGCATCGCGCGCTCGCACCCCCGCCCGGTCCTCGGCGACACGGCCCTGCTGCAGTACACGAGCGGCACCACCGGCACGCCCAAGGGCGCGATCCTCTCGCACGCGAACCTCCGCGCGAACGCCCTGCAGGGCCGCGCCTGGGTGCCGGGCCTGCGCGAGGGCGACGAGACGTTCTACGCGGTGCTCCCCCTGTTCCACGCCTACGGGCTGACGCTGTGCCTGACCTTCGCGATCAGCATCGGCGCGAAGGTCGTGCTGTTCCCGACCTTCGACGTCGGCCTCGTGAAGGCGGCCGCGAAGTCGTCGCCGCCCACCTTCCTCCCCGCGGTGCCGCCCGTGTACGACGCGCTGGCCCGCGCCTCCGAGCGCCACGAGCTCGATTTGCGCGGCATCCGCTTCGCGATCTCGGGAGCGATGAGCCTGCCGGTCGCGACGGTGGACCGGTGGGAGCGCGCGAGCCGGGGACTCCTGGTCGAGGGCTACGGCATGACCGAGAGCTCGCCTGTCGCCCTCGGCAACCCGGTCGGCCCGACCCGCCGGCCCGGCACGGTGGGCGTGCCGTTCCCCAGCACGACGATCCGCCTCGTCGACCCCGCCGATCCGTCGGTCGACCGCAGCCCGGGCGAGTCCGGCGAGCTCCTGCTCCGGGGGCCGCAGGTGTTCCAGGGGTACTGGAAGCGGCCGGAGGAGACGGCCGAGGCCCTCCTCCCCGGCGGCTGGCTGCGCACGGGCGACATCGCGACCGTCTCGGCCGACGGCTTCGTGACGATCGTCGACCGGGCCAAGGAGCTCATCATCACCGGCGGCTTCAACGTCTCCCCCTCCGAGGTCGAGGGAGTGCTGGAGTCGCACCCGGACGTGACGCGCGCGGCCGTCGTCGGGCTCCCCCGCGAGGACGGCGGCGAGAGCGTCGCGGCGGCCGTGGTCCTGCGGGCCGGGACGGCCGTGGATCCGGAGGCGCTGCGCGACTTCTGCCGGCTGCACCTGACGCCCTACAAGGTGCCCAAGCGGATCGTCCCGGTGGACGAGCTGCCGACCTCGCTGATCGGCAAGGTGCTGCGCCGCCAGGTGCGCGAGAGTCTGCTGGACTGAGGCGACCGGAGCGAGCGGTGGCCCGCGAGGAGGAGGACGACATGGCGAGGATCGTGCAGTACGAGCGGATCGGCGGGCCCGAGGTGCTCGAGACCGTCGACGCGCCGGAGCCCGAGGCGGGGCCCGGAATCGTGGTGGTCGCCGTCCGCGCGGCCGGTGTGAACCCGATCGAGTGGAAGGTGCGCTCCGGCCTGCGCCCGAGCCCGCCGTTCGACGGTCCGCGGAGGCTCGGGTCGGACGGCTCCGGCGTGGTCTCCGCCGTCGGTCCGGGAGTGACCGGTTGGAGCGTCGGCGACCGGGTCATCGTCAGCGGCGCCACCGGCACCTACGCGACCGCCGTCGCGGTCTCCCCCGACTCCCTCGATCCGCTCCCCGACGGACTCGGCTTCGAGGAGGCGGCCGCGCTCGGCATCCCGGTCTCCACGGCCTACCAGGCGGTGGTCTCGCTCGGCGTCGCGGAGGGATCGACGTTCGTGGTCCACGCGGGCGCCGGAGCGGTCGGCCGGGCGGCGATCCAGTTCGCCGTCGACCGCGGAGCCCGGGTGATCGCCACGGCGAGCCCGGCGAATCACGAGGCGCTGCGCGCGCTCGGAGCGGTGCCGGTCGCCTACGGGCCCGGACTGCTCGAGCGGCTGCGTGCCGCGGCGCCCGAGGGCGTCGACCGCGTGCTCGACGCCGCCGGGACGGACGAGGCGCTCGCCGCCTCGCTCGCGCTGGTGGAGGATCCGCAGCACGTCGGAACGGTGGTCGCCGGTCCTCGGGCGGCCGAGCTGGGCATCCGGGCCTGGAGCGGCGGCAGTCCCGTGCCGCTGACCGAGGAGGAGCAGCGCCTTCGCCGCGAGGGGGTGCCGCTGGCCGCCCGGCTGGCGAGCGAGGGGCGCTTCGCGGTCGCGACAGGTCCGCGCCTCCCGCTCGAGCAGGCCGCAGAGGCGCACCGGCTCAGCGAGGACGGCCACGTCCGCGGGAAGATCCTTCTCGTTCCCTGAGCCGGGCCGGCTCCCGGCATCCGTCTCCCCACCGCTTCCCCCGCTCTCACCGTCGAGAAGGAGTCCCCGTGTCCACTGACGACACCACCCCCGTGATCCTGGGGGGCGCCCGCACCCCGTTCGCCCGCTTCTCCGGAGCCTTCGCGCCGCTCTCGGGCGTCGAGCTCGGCGCCGCTGCCATTCGAGGGGCTCTCGAGCGCTCGGGCGCCTCCGCGGCCGACGTCGACGCGGTCGTGCTCGGCCAGGTGATCCAGGCCGGAGCCGGTCAGGGCCCCGCCCGGCAGGCCGCGGTCCTCGCGGGTCTGGGCTGGGACGTCCCGGCGGTCACGATCAACAAGCTCTGCCTGTCGGGTCTCACCGCGGTGATCGACGCGGCGCGGATGATCCGGCTCGGCGAGGCGCAGGTGGTCGTCGCCGGAGGGCAGGAGTCGATGACCAACGCGCCGCACCTCCTGCTCGGATCCCGCTCGGGCCTGGGTGTCGGTCCGCGTCCGCTCGAGGACGCACTCCTCCACGACGGCCTGCTCGATCCGTTCGACCGCCGCCTGATGGGGAGGGTGACCGACGACGGCAACGCCGCACGGGGCATCCGCCGCGAGCGCCAGGACGCCTTCGCCGCGCTCTCGCACCAGCGGGCCGCCGCGGCACGGTCCACCGGCGTGCTCGCCGAGGAGATCGTGCCGGTCGCGGTTCCGCAGCGGCGCGGACCGGACCTCGTCGTGTCCGCCGACGACGGGATCCGGGAGGACAGCACGGTCGAGACGCTCGCCCGGCTGGCCCCCGCGTTCTCGCCCGAGGGCACGATCACGGCGGGCAGCTCGTCCCCGATCACGGACGGCGCCGCCGCGCTGGTCGTCGTGTCCCGCGGCTGGGCCCGCGAGCGCGGGCTGCCCTGGCTCGCGACCGTCGCTGAGCACGGGCAGGTCGCCGGACCGGACAACTCCCTCCACTCACAGCCGTCGGCGGCGATCCTCCGGGCGCTCGGCCGCCGCGGTGCAGCGGTGTCCGACCTGGACCTGATCGAGATCAACGAGGCGTTCGCCTCCGTCGTCCTCCAGTCGGCGGACGATCTCGGCGTCGAGCCCGAGGCGGTCAACCCCGACGGCGGGGCGATCGCGCTCGGCCACCCTGTGGGCGCCTCCGGAGCACGGCTGGCCCTGCACCTGGCGCTGGCCCTCCGGCGCCGGGGCGGCGGCCTGGGCGTCGCCGCGCTCTGCGGCGGAGGCGGCCAGGGCGAGGCGCTGATCCTCGAGGGCTGACCGGCGGTCCGCCCCCGGGAGCGCGTCGGCGCCTCCGGCTACGCTCGCGGGATGAGCATCCTGAGCGCCGACGGCCTCGCCTTCGTCACCGAGCGCCACCTGGCCACCCTCTCCACCCCCGGCCGCCAGGGCCGCCTGCACGTGGTCGCCGTGGGCTTCACCTACGAGGACGGCGTCGTCCGCGTCATCACCTCCCGCGAGAGCCAGAAGGTGCTCAACGTCCGGCGGGGCGGCACCGCGACGGTCGGGCAGGTCGACGGCATCCGGTGGCTGAGCCTGGGCGGTCCGGCGACGATCGAGGAGGAGCCCGACGCCGTGCAGCACGCCGTCGAGCTCTACTCCCAGCGCTACCGCACCCCGCGCCCGAACCCCCTCCGCGTCGCCATCCGCATCGACGTCGACTTCGCCCTCGCCTCCTCCGGCCTGCGCCCGGAGTAGCCGGGTGGCCCGCGGCGACGCGCTGGGCGGGGGCGGCGCCGTCTCCTCCCTCCGCACCTACCGCTACGTCCGCCTCTCCCTGGTGGCGGCCGTGGTGCTCCTCACCGCCGGCCTCGTCCACCAGCTCGTCGTCGGAGGCCCGCTGCGCTCGATCAGCGCCTCGTACTACACCCCGGTCCGCTCCCTCTTCACCGGGGCGCTCTTCGCGGTCGGCGTCGCGCTGGTCGTCCTCGCCGGGAGGAGCGTGCGGCGCTTCCTCCTGCTGCTGGCGGGCATGACGGCGCCGGTCATCGCGATCGTGCCGGTGCCCCTCGCCTCGGAGGAGCTGCAGCGCCTCCAGGGAGCGGTGTGCCCGGCGGGAGGGGCGTCGTGCCTTCCCGCGACGGCCGCGGGTGAGGTCGCCGCCTCCCTGCCCGCCTACCTGGTCACGGCCGCGGCCGTCCTCGTCGCCTCCGTGATCCTGCTCGCCCTCGACCGGGTCCTCGACCGCTGGGCGCTCGTCCGCACCGCGATCGCCGCCGCCCTCCTGATCGCGCTGGCGGTCTGGAGCACGCTCCCGTCGTTCCTGCGGCTCGGCCACTACGCCGCCGCCGGCGTCTTCTTCCTCCTCATCGCCGTCACCGCGGGTCTGCACGCCGTCGCGGTGCGCGAGGAGGGAGCGAGCGGGCCGGGGACGCCGCGCTTCTACTCCCGCTGCTACGCCGTTCTCGCGGTGCTGATCGCCGCGGTCGATGCGGCGCTGGTGCTCCTGCTTCTCACGGGGCGGGGAGCGGAACTTCTCGGCGAGCAGTGGCTCCTGCTCGGCGAGGCCGTCGCGCTCGCCCTCTTCGGGATCTTCTGGGTGCTGCAGACCGTCGAGAACTGGGATCGTCCCGACGTGCTGCTCGTCGCGCGGGGCTGAGGGGGCCGGTGGCGGCCCCCTCAGCCGCTCAGCGCTTGAGGGTGATCGAAGCGCTCCGCCCGAGGTTTCCCGCGGCGTCGGAGGCGTGCGCGACGATCGCGTACCGCCCGGCCGGGTAGGAGGAGGCCGAGACGGTCAGGCGCCACGTGCCGTCCGACGCCCTCGTCGCGTCGCCCAGCCGCGTGGCTCCGCTCCAGAAGCTCAGCTTCGTCGTGCCGACGTCGTCCTTGGCGGTGGCGACCAGGGTGACCGAGCCGCGCACCGTCGATCCGCTCGTCGGCGCGGTGATGACGGTCTTCGGAGCCGTCGTGTCGCGCGACGGCGCGGGCGAGCCCGTGGGTGCCGGAGCAGGAGCCGCGGTGGGCGCCGACGTGGGAGTCGGGGTCGGGGTCGGAGCCGGTTCGTCGCCGAGGCCCCAGGCCGTCCACAGCTCCTCCGCGATCATCGCCTGGCCGGCGACGTTCGGGTGGAAGTAGTCGACGTCCGTCGAGAGCTGGTCGAGCGAGATCGGAGCCGCCGTGAGGGCGCCGCCGTCCCAGACGCAGTCGTTCGCGGCGGATGCGCAGGCCGATTCGAGTGCCTCGTTGAAGTCGGCCTCCCGGTCCTCCGCCGCCGCGAGCGAGGCGGTGTAGGCCGAGCCGGTCAGCGGGGCTCCGGTCGTGGCGTCGACTCCGCGCTGGGTCCGGCAGACCCCGCCCCAGGCCCAGATCGCGGCGCCCGGCGTCGGCTTCACGGCCTCCCACTCCGACTCGATGTCCGGGACCGAGCCGACGAGCACCGTCGCCTCCGGCCACTCCTCGCCGATCGAGCGCAGGATCCGGGTCGCCGACGCGGCGAAGGAGGCCGCGGGCGTCATTGCGTAGCCGTCGCGGGAGTCGGGCGAGAGGCTCAGCGAGCAGAGGTCGTTGCCGCCGATCAGCAGCGTGACCACGTCCGGCTCCTCCCCGGCCGCGACCGCGGCGTCGATCCGCGACTCGACTCCGCTGATGACCGCACCCGACTTCGCGTAGTTCACCGCGCGGACCGCCGTCCGCGGATCCGCCGCCGCCATCCGGCTCGCGATCGAGTCGACCGCGGGCGCCGATCCCGTCGCCCAGGAGTTCTCGACGCAGTCGCGGTTCACCCCGCAGGTCGTGGCCGCGCGCGTGATCGAGTCGCCGAGCGCGAGCAGCGTCTGCGTCCCGGACGCCTGCGCCGGCGGTGCCGCCAGGAGCCCCGCCAGGAGCGCGATCGCCCCCGCGCCGACCCCTGCCGCTCTCCGCCGTGCCCTGTGTGCTGTGGTCCCCATGTCGTCCCGTCCCCTGGTCGTCCATCGTTCGAGTGCCTCGCGTGCTGCGAGAGCACGAGGGGCGAGCGTACGTCGCCGCGGATCCCCCGACGGACCGGAGGAGAACGGCTCCCGTCCGGCGCGGCCCGGATGGGGGACACGGAGGACGCACGGAGGCGAGCGGCCCACAGCTTCGGGCGCCCGATCGTCAGGACCTGCACGACCGGTCCGCGCGCTCTCCCGCCCGGAGAGCACGTGGACCGACGGCTCCTCCTCGATACTCTGAAGCGATGATCGGCCGTCGCCGTGGAGGGAAGAGGGATCAGCATGGACTACTCGAACGAGGACGATCTCAAGCAGAGGATCGGTATCGACTCCTGGAGGAATCTGTCGAAAGAGAAGTTCATCGCGTTCGCATCCGAGCTGCCGAACATGAGCGAGGAGCTCGCCCTGAAGGTCGTCGAGCAGTTCCCGGATTTCAAGAATCTCGTCCTCGACTCGTTCAGTGAAGTGCGAGATCAGGCGAGTTCAGCCGTTCGAGCCAACTGGAAGAGTCAGAAGAAGGTTCACAGGGCCTTCGCCGAGTACCGCGCCGTCCTGAACCGCGAACTGGATCGTGACACCCTGAGCGCGGCGGACCGCTACTCGGTCCTTCGGCTGTTCAAAGAAGCGATCGACGACGAAGCACTCAAGGATTCGGAGCACAAGGCGTTCGTGCTCCGGGCACTGGGCATCGTCGCGATGGTCGCAGTCGCCGGAGTCTCGACAGGAGTCGCCGTCCTCGGCGGTCGAGCCAGGATCGGCGGAGACGCCTAGTACCGAGTGCCGATCGAACGGACCACTCCTCCGCCGACGAGCGCGTCGAGGCCGCGAGGCGGTCGACCCGCCGAACAGGCGAGGTTCCCGATCCGGCCGCCGGCACAAAGCAGAAGGCCCGCTCTCTCGAGCGGGCCTTCTGTGGTGGTGGATCCGAGGGGATTCGAACCCCTGACCTCTTCATTGCGAACGAAGCGCGCTACCAACTGCGCCACGGACCCGTGCCTTCCGAGCCGTCACCGGCCCGAACAACTCGTCCACACTAGCACGGACGAGCAGGCGCCTCGCACTCGCGTCAGGCCCCGCGGCGGCGCTGCAGCGCCTGGTCGAGGTCGATCGCGTCGACGCCGTCCACGACGCCCATGGCGGCGAAGCGGGAGGAGGGACGCGGGGCCTCGGGAGCGGGAGCGGCGGCACGCGGGACGCGCAGCGGCGCCACCTCGGGAGCGGTCGCGGCGGCGCGCTGGGCGAGCTCCGCCTCCGCCGCGGCGGTGCGCAGGCGCTCCACGGCGTCGATCGACGCCATCGCGGAGGCGGCGACCGTGCCCCGGGAGAGGTACAGCGGCTTGGGGAGCGGCTGCGGCGTCCAGCTCGCACGGTCCTCGGCGAGCTCCTCGGAGGCGTCGTCCGCGGCCTCCTCGGCGAGCTCGGCCTCGAAGACCTCGGCGCGCCGGCGCTCGGTCGCGGCGGCCGTCGTCGCGGTCGCGGCCGGAGCGGCGGCGCGGCGGCGACCCGGCGCCAGCAGGATCAGCGTGCCGAGCCCCGCGACGGCGAGGAGCAGGCCGACGAGCGGCACCGCGCCCGTGCCGCCGAACGGCAGCATCACGAGCCCGACCAGCGCGGCGACCGCGCCGACCAGCACGGCCAGCGCGGCGCCCTGGCGCCAGCGCAGGACCGAGGGCCCTGACCGCGTGCTCCGCCGTGCGCTCGCGGTCGCCCGTCGCAGCGCGTCGCGCGCCGCCTTCTCCGCCTGTGCCAGCTCCATCGCCTGTGCCTTCTCTTCGGCTCGTCGTCGTGTCTCGGTCACCCGGAGCCGGCGCTGCTGCAGCGCCACCTCGCGGGCCGTCGCCTCCGCACGCACGTGCTCGGGCACTTCCGCGGTCTCGGCGAGGATCCGCAGCGTCTGCTGCAGCCTCACCGCGTTGCGCTCGGTCGCGTTGTACGACCGCCTGCGCATCCACGTGGGGATCAAATAGGCGACCCACAGAACGGCGGCGAGCGCCCAGACGACGCCCCCGCCCAGCCAGTCGCTACTCATGCGGACAACGCTAGGAGTACCGGGCACTCCCGTCCGTCATTACGGGTAGGTGTGTCCGTGCGGATCGCGGATCAGCCGGGGCCCCGTCGGAGGGACACCGGCGCCGTCGGAGGGTCCGGAGAGACCCGAGCGGCGGGAGGCGCGGAGGTCCGCGTCGGTCGGCACGCCGACCTCCGACGGGACCTGCCCGTCGAGGTAGCGGCGGAGCACGCCGCGGGGCACCTCCTCCGCCACGAGGGCGAAGCAGAAGTGGTCGCGCCAGTCGCCGTTGATGTGGATGAAGCGCCGCCGCAGGCCCTCGTAGCGGAAGCCGAGCTTCTCGACCACGCGCAGGCTCGGCCGGTTCTCCGGGCGGATGCAGATCTCGATCCGGTGCAGGCCCAGGTCGAGGAAGGCGTGGTCGGCAGCGAGTGCCACGGCGATCGGAGTGATCCCCCGCCCGGCGTAGCGCTCGGACACCCAGTAGCCGATCGACCCGGAGGAGAGCGAGCCGTACCCGATGTTCGAGATGTTGAGCTGCCCGGCGAGCTCGCCGTCCCAGTCGATGAGGAACGGCACTCCCCCGCCGGCCCGCGCGTTCTGCTGCAGCGAGCGGATGCTGGCGCGCACGTCGAATGCGGCGCCTCCCCGGGGGTCGGACGCCTCCCACTGGCGCAGCCACGACCGGTTCGCGATCAGCTCCCGCTCGAGAGGGCGGGCGTCGCGCACGCGGATGGGGCGAACGGTGACACGACCCTCGGTGAGCGTCGGGATCGGGAGCGGCATGATGCGACCCTACTGCTCCGCCGCACTGCGGGAGGGGGACTGGACTCCGGGGCATTCCGTGCTTCCGTGGAACGGAGGAACGGACGGGATCCCCCGCCTCAGCAGGGGGTCCCGTCCGTTCCGGAGGCGCGCTCGCCGGGGCTCAGAGGCCGGCGACGAAGTCCTTCAGCCAGGGCTTGAGGTCCTTGCCGAGGTCGTCGCGGTCGGAGGCGAGCTGCACGATGGCCTTGATGTAGTCGAGCTTGTCGCCGGTGTCGTAGCGGCGGCCGCGGAACACGACGCCGTAGACGCCGCCGAACTCGGCCGGATCCTGGGCCATGCGCTCCAGCGCGTCGGTCAGCTGGATCTCGCCGCCCTTGCCCGGAGCGGTGTGCTCGAGCACGCCGAACACGTCGGGCTTCAGCACGTAGCGGCCGATGATCGCGAGGTTCGAGGGGGCGTCCTCCTTGGAGGGCTTCTCGACCAGGCCGGTGATCCGCACCACGTCGTCCTCGTCGGTCGCCTCGACCGCCGCGCAGCCGTAGAGGTGGATCTGGTCGGGGTCGACCTCGAGCAGCGCGACCACCGTGGTGTCGCGCTGCTCGGCGACGTCGATCATGCGCGAGAGCAGCGGGTCGCGGGCGTCGATCAGGTCGTCGCCGAGGAGCACGGCGAAGGGCTCGTCGCCGACGTGGCGCTGCGCGCGGGAGACCGCGTGGCCGAGGCCCTTCGGCTCGCCCTGACGGACGAAGTGCACGTCGGCGAGATCGCTGGCGTACTTGACGTGCTCGAGCTTCTTGTCGTCCTTCTTCTGGGACAGGTTCTGCTCGAGCTCGGGCACCGAGTCGAAGTGGTTGGCGAGCGCGTTCTTGTTGCGCCCGATGATCACGAGCACGTCCTGGAGGCCGGCGTCCGCCGCCTCCTCGACCACGTACTGGATCGCCGGCTTGTCGACGACCGGCAGCATCTCCTTGGGGATGGCCTTCGTCGCCGGCAGGAAGCGGGTGCCGAGACCTGCGGCGGGGATGACTGCTTTGCGGATTCGAGTGCCCATGGGGCGCCATCCTAGCGGCGGGGGAAGTCGCGGGAGTTTCGCGCCAGGACCGGCGACAGAAGGCGCCGGACCCCGTTCCGGGGCGGTCCGGGACGAGCGTCCCTCAGGGTCGTCCGTGCGGAGGCCGGCGCGGGGCCCGGTTCTAGACTGAGCGCATGCCAGCCGACATCACGCACGAGAAGCGGGCGCTGCGCGCCGAGCTGCGCGAGCGCCGCCGCACGCAGACCTCGACCGCTCGCGACCAGGCCGCGGAGCAGATCACCGCCCACCTGATCGAGCTCGCCACCCGCGTGGGGGCCCGCTCCCTCGCGTGCTACCTCTCCGCTCCGGACGAGCCGAGCACCCGGCCGTTCCTGGGCTGGGCCGAGAGCCACGGCATCCGCGTCCTCTTCCCCGTCTCGCGCCAGGACGGCCTGCTCGACTGGGCGGTCGGCGACGGCCACACCGAGACCCAGGGCCTGTTCGGCATGCCCGAGCCCGTCGGGCAGCTGCTCGGCCCCATCGCGATCAACGACGTCGACCTCATCGTCGTCCCGGCCGCCACCGTCGACCGGCAGGGGATGCGGATGGGCTGGGGGCGCGGCTACTTCGACAAGACCCTCGGCTCGATGGAGAAGTGCCCGCCGGTCTACGCCGTCGTCTTCGACAGCGAGCTCGTCGACCGGGTGCCCAGCGAGGTCCACGACCAGGCCGTCGACGGAGTCGTCACTCCCTCCGGCATCGTCGACCTGCGCCACTGACCCCGTCCTCCTTCTCCCCCACCCGCCTCCGAGGAGCCCCCTGTGCCCACCTACTCCTACCGCTGCACGCAGTGCGGCAACGCCTTCGACATCCAGCAGAAGTTCACCGACGACACGCTCACCGAGTGCCCGAGCTGCCAGGGGGCGCTGCGCAAGGTGTTCAGCGCGGTCGGCGTGACCTTCAACGGCTCGGGCTTCTACCGCACCGACTCCCGCTCCGGCGGGAAGTCGAGCGAGGGCGGCTCCTCCTCCTCGGGTGCCGGCTCGTCCGGCTCGGGCGCATCCGGCTCCGGCTCATCCGACTCGTCGTCGGGCTCCTCGGGATCGGGCGGCTCCTCCTCCGGATCCTCGGGTTCATCGGGCTCGGGCGGCTCCTCGTCCGGCTCGGGGTCCTCGGGCTCCGGATCGTCCTCCTCCTCGTCGTCCTCGGGCTCCTCCGGGTCCTCCTCCTCGGGTTCCTCCTCCGGGAGCTGACCCGCCACCCACCGCTCACGGCAGAAACGGAACCATCATGATCAACGGCTTCAAAGAGTTCATCCTCCGCGGCAACGTCATCGACCTGGCTGTCGCCGTGGTCATCGGCGCCGCCTTCACGACCATCGTCAACGCGATCGTGACGGGGATCTTCAACCCGCTCATCGGCGTGATCTTCGACGCCTCCTCCCTCGAGACCCTGAACTGGGTCATCCGGCCGGGAGAGAACGGCGAGGACCCGACCGTCATCGCCTACGGCTCGGTCGTCTCGGCCCTGATCCAGTTCGTGATCGTCGCCTTCGTCCTCTACTTCGCGTTCGTCCTGCCGATCAACCACCTCAAGAACGCCGCCTTCGCCAAGAAGGCCGCCGACGCCCCCGCCGCGGAGGACAAGGCCCCCACCGAGCTCGAGCTCCTCGCCGACATCCGCGACCTGCTCGCCAACAACGGCACCGCCACCACCGCGAACTCCGGCAAGCACGTCGACTGAGTCGCTCTGTCTCCTTCCGCCGGAGGCGGAAGAGGACCGCGGTCGGCTTCCCGATCGGGGAACGCTTCGCAGAGCGTTGTGCGAACGGTGCGTCCGAAACGTCGGCACGCGTTTCGAACGGCACCTGCACCTTCGGGAGGTCGCCGAACGGGACCTTCGGCGTCTCCGACCGGGGCTGATCGGCCCTGTCTCCACGCGCTCCTCGATACCGGCGGGCACCGGGCGGGAAGCGGTCGGTCAACGGGCACCGGACGGGTGCGGTCGTCAGCGGGCATCGGACGGGAAGCGGTCGGCCACCGTCGACGGGCCCGACGTGATCGGTCGCCAGACGTCCGCGTGACTTGTCCGCTCGTCGAGCGGGGGCGTGCCGGGGTGAGGCCCGAGGTCGTCGACGGGACCGGCGTCGACTCGCGGACCGCCAGCCGCGCGGGTGGAATCAGTAGTGCGGGGGGACGTCCTGGCGCAGGCGCGCGTCGTTCGGGCCGGTGTCGGGGCGCGCGGGCGGCGCGGAGGGGTCGGCGACCGGAGCATCGTGCGGGGACGGATCGGTGCCGGGCTTCGCGGGGAGCGTCGCCCGCCGGCCGCCGCGGGTGCGCCGCAACGGGCGGTCGGCACCCGCGGGGGCGTCGGGATCCGGCGCCACGATCAGTCGTGCGGCAGCGGCTCGACGGGCTGCGTCTCCCCCGACGCCGGAGCGGCGGCGGCAGGAGCGGCGGGAGCAGCAGGAGCCTCGCCGGCGGCGGGAGCAGGGGTCTGCTCCTCCCCCGCGGTCGCACCGATCAGCCCGGCCACCCGCGCGGCCACGGCCTCGGGGTCGGCGAACAGCTCGAAGTTGTGCACCCGCAGGTAGTGCCAGCCCAGCCGGCGCAGCAGCTCCGGACGCAGGCGCAGCGACACGCGCAGGCTCTGCGTGCTCACGTCGCGGTCGGTCTCGACCACCACGGCACGGGTCCCGTGCGCGGCGACGAGGGCCAGCTTGCCCTTGTGCCCGATGTTGACCCGGAGTCCACGGCGCTCGAGGCGCGCGGCGAGATCCACCAGCATCGGCTCCGAGTAATCGTCGCGGTCGCTCGGCTGGACGCGGTCCTCCGCCTCCTGCAGCACCTGCGCGAGCGCGACCATGCCGTAGCGCATGCGCGACTCGTCGATGTCGCCCGGGCGGAAGCACGAGACGATGTCCATCGAGCGGCGGGCACGGGTCATCCCGACCGCTAGCAGACGCTCTCCGCCCGGCTCCGCGAGCGCGCCGAAGTTCGACAGCAGGCGGCCGTGGGGCGTCCGGCCGTAGCCGATCGAGAAGATGACGCGGTCGCGGCTCTGCGCGACCGACTGCTCCAGAGTCACGACGGCGAAGGGCTCGGGCCGATCGCCGAGGATGAAGTCGCTCAGATCGGTGCGCTTGGCGAAGGCCGTCAGCACCGCCTGCTGCACCCGCACGGCGTGGCGAGGACTCGCGGTGATGACCATCAGCGACTCGCGCGGACGGATCACCGCGTGCTCGAGCACCAGCTCGACCACCTTCGCGACCTCGGCGTCGACGGACTCGACGGCTCCGGAGTCGTTCTCGGGCATGCCGTGCCCGCTCGCGATGTAGTGGAAGCGGAGCGAGTCGTGTCCGAGGAACGAGCCGGCCCAGGGCAGCGAGTCGATGCGGCCGCCGTAGAAGCGGCGGTTGACCAGCTCGGCCAGGTCCTCGCCGCCCGCGCGGTAGCTGCGGGTGAGCGTGACGGTGTTGAGCAGCTCGCCGAGTCGGGCGAGCGCCGACTGGGCGTGCAGCGCCTCCACGTCGGTCCGCGAGGCGGTGGAGCCGAACTCCGGCGTCTCGTCGACGCGCAGGCCGAAGGGAGTGGGGGTCTGCGTGACCGGGTCGCCGAACGCGACGACCTGCTTGGCCCGGCGGATCGCTCCGACGTTCTCGGCCAGCGTGGTCGCCCCGGCGTCGACGAGGAACACCGCGTCGAAGGTCGTCTCGGTGCCGATGCGGTGCACCTCGTACGGCGAGGCGAGCCAGGCCGGAGCGAGCACGCGCGAGAGGTGAGGAGCGGCCTTCTGCAGCTCCTGAGGGGTCGTCGCCGCCTCGGTGCGCAGCAGCGCGCGCAGCGCGTCGCGCTCCTGCGGCCAGTCGACGAGCCCGATCTTCCAGGTCTCGGAGAGCTTCCAGGCCAGCAGCTCGGCGCTCGAGGCGGCGTGCGCCTCGTCGACGAGCTTGAAGTCAGCCTCGAGCCGGTCGAGCACGCTCGTGTTGCCGCCGAGCAGCGCACGCTCGTCGGTCAGCATGATCTCGAGCGCCGAGCGCCACCAGGCCAGGTCCAGCTCGCCCGCGACCAGCTCGGCCGGCACGTGGCGGCGCGAGAGATCGGTGAGCAGCGGGTCCAGGCCCCAGTCGCGCAGGGTGGCGAGGAGGGTCGTCCGCTCTTGGAGGTTGGCGAGCACCTCGCTGTCCTCGGCGAGGCCGGACACCATCGAGGCCAGCTCGGCGAGAGGGAGCGAGGCGAGCTGCAGGTTCGTCCCGCGTCGGCCGAGCGGCTCGTCGAGACGGCTCAGCTGGTCGGTCACCTGCTGGTAGGCCACCTGCACGTCGGCGACGCCGACCGGGACCTCGGGGATCGTGCCGGCGACCGCGTAGCGCTGCCACAGCGTCCGCTGCTGCTGCACCCGGCGGAGCGCCGCGTTCAGGTCGGTGACGTGCGCGCCGGGACGCAGGTACTCGCGGGCGAGCTTCTTCAGGCGCCGGCGGTTGGTGGACGACATCTCGGCTGCCTCGCGGCGCGGCGAGGTGGCGACGATGAGGTCCTGGATCGAGCGGTCGAAGACGGCCGGCTGGAACTTGTCCAGCGTCTCGCGGACGTCCTGCAGCAGGCGCAGGTAGATGCCGAGCTCGGCGACCGACTCGAACGGGCGCATCCGCGTCTGGCCGATGACGTCCTGGGCGCGGTCGAGCAGGCGGGGCAGGTCGCGCAGGTGCAGGCGCTTGGCCAGCTCGTGGGCGATCTCGGCGTCGGCGGTGGAGTCGAACTGGGCCCCGTACCAGGGCGAGTCGCCCGGGCCGTAGCGGAACTCGCCCAGGCGCGCCGACTCGATCAGCATCCGGGTCGCCTCGGGGCGGCTGTGCGCGAGAGCGGTGACGGAGCGGCGGTCGAGGCGGGCGGCGGTCGACGGGGGCGTCCGCAGCTGCGAGAGGCGGGCGAGCTCCTCGAGGGCCTGCAGCGCCGAGACGCCGAAGCTCTCGTCGCGCCGGGAGAGCGCGCCGCGGTAGTCGAGCAGCACCTTCCGCAGCCGGAGCAGGGCGTCGTCGATCTCGCTGACGGAGGGGCGCGCGGCCTTCTCGTTGCGGCCGATCGACTGGATGAGGTCGCGGCGGAGCGTGCGGGGCCCGACCGCGATGCCGCCCAGGCCCGCCGAGAGCAGGCGCTGGTGGATGCTGTCGAGGCTCGACCGGCGGGCGCTGACGACCAGCACGCGCTTGTGCTGGGCGGCCAGGGCGCCGATCGCGTTGACGATGGTCTGGGTGCCGCCCGTGCCGGGAAGGGTCTTCACGACGAGCGAGTTGCCGGCCGCGATGTTCGCGATCACCTGCTCCTGCTCGGCGTCCGCGTCGAGGAGGAGGTTGTCGGTCGCCGGAGGACGCTCGTCCTGCGGGATGATCGACGCCACCTTCTGCGACTGCTGCAGCGCCCGCTTGGCGGCCGGGTTCCCGGCGACGGCGTCGAGGACCGGGTGCTCGAGCATCCGGGCGTCGCGGAGCATGTCGCCCGCCACGTCGGCGAAGCTCGAGACCACGAGGCGCGGGTGCACGGCGAACCACGGCAGGTGCGAGGTCAGGCCGCGCAGCTGGTCGATGACCGGCTGCGGCTTGAAGACGCCGTTCTGCACGGCCAGCTCGACGAACTGCTCGGGGTCGATCGTGATGCCGAACTGCTGCTTGAGGGCACGCGCGAGCTGCGGGTTGAAGTAGGGCTGGCCCTTGAGCTTGAGCTCGAAGTCGCGGCCGTAGCGGCGGATGGCGAGCGGGCGCAGGAGCACGGGTGCGGTGAACTCCGTGTCGCCGGCGCGCCACTGGGCGAGGCCGATGGCGAGGTGGACGCCCTCGATGCCGCGGACCGAGCGCAGCTCGATCCCCTTGTCGGTGATCGCACCCGCGGCGTTCTTCGCGGTGCGCAGGGCGAGCTCGTCGCGGATGAGCGAGGAGAGGAGCGTCGTCTTGCCCGAGATGAACGGGGGCAGCCCGCCGGGGTGCGTGGTCGAGAGCTCGATGCGCGTCCGGGGCGAGTCCACGAAGTGGAGCAGGGGCGACGGACCGCCGACCTTGGCGAGCTCGTCGCGCCACGACTGCCACACCGGATCGGCCACGTTGCCGCCCTGGTAGCCGGCCTCGCCGCTCGTCACCTGCACGGGAGAGGTCGCCGTCGGGGAGAGCCGATGCGCGGACGCCTCCCCCTGGTCACCGGATTCGGGTGAGGTCGCCACCGGTCCGGCTCCTGGGAAATCGTCGACTCGTTGCACACGGATACCCTAAACCGGGCACCTCCGAAAGGCCGTAGCGACGCGGGTCGGCGGCACGGCACCTCCGTACGGCTCACCGGGCCGGAGCATCGGAGGAACGCGGAGCCCAGGGTCGGATCGGCGAGCGCGTCCGCCCGATCGGGGCGGGCGGGGGGCTCAGGAGGGCCAGACGGCCAGGGGCGGCGCCGTCTCGACCCGGCGCTCGTCGCCGACCACGCGGATCCGGCTGCTCACGCGGTCGTGCCCGGCGGCCGCGGCGACAGCGGTCATGACGAGCCGGGCGTGGTCACGGGTGAGATGCCCGAAGGCGCTCCGCAGATCGACGGGACGGCCGGTGGCGAGCGACACGGCGATGCGCGCGACCGCCTCCTCCGAGAGGTCGAGAAGGCACGCCTGCTCGGCGAGGACGGCGAAGTCGATCCGCGGCGCGGCCTCCGTGGCGGCACCGGCCGCCCACGGGTGCTCGGGGCGGAGGCAGCCGGCGCGGACGAGGAGCTGCTCCGCGGCCTCGAGGCCGGGCCCGGCGAGGACGGGGATCATGCCGCGGTCCGCTCGGCGCGGCGCCCGGAGGCGCGGACCCCGACGGACACGACGGCCGACAGCAGGCAGGCGACGCCGGCGATCAGCGGCGCGAGCCAGCCGAGGACGCTCACCTCGTCGACGTCCGTGCCGAAGTACTGCCACTGCGCGATGGCGTAGACGAAGAGGGAGAAGAAGCAGAGCGCGACGCCCGTGAGCGCCGACACCAGGTCTGCCGGACGGACGAGGGGCTCGTGCTCCGCAGAGGCGGCCTGCTCGATCGCGGGCTCGGAGAGGGCGGCGGCCGGGACCTGCGGGAGGGTCGCGGTGGCGGGGTGCTGCGTCATGTATCGAGGGAACCAGCCGCGCGGTGTCACGGTCGTCACTCGCTGGCATGACGTCCTGAGCCGAGCGGATGGTGGCGCGGTCGGCCGGTCAGGGAGCGACGGGGACGTCCGCTCGAGCCGGTCGGCGTCCGAGCGACGACTGGAACCGCAGCAGGTACCCGTCCGGATCGGCCACCACCAGCTGACGGACGCCCGCCTCCTCCGCTCCGACCCGGTACCAGCGGGTCTCGAGCGGCGAGAACAGCGGCGTCCCGGCCTCGGCGAGCGCCGCTGCCGTCCGGTCGGCGTCGTCGACGTGCAGCTGCAGGTTCATCCCCCGGCCGAACGGGCGCTCCAGCGGTGCCGCGATCCAGTTGCGGCCCCGCCCCGCCTCTTCGAGCATCACGTGCGCGGAGCCGAGGACCAGGTACGCGAAGCCCTCCTCGGGCCGGGCGTAGTGGATCCGGAACCCGCAGGGACCGCACCAGAATCCCAGGCTCCGGTCGAGGTCGGCGACGAGCAGCTCGGGGACGAGATCGGGATCGGCCATCCGCGCGGTCTACGCCTCGGCGCCCTCGGGGCGCTTCGTGCGGCCCGGGAGCAGGAGCAGGCCCGAGACGCCCACGACGATCAGCAGGATGGCCGCGACCGTGACGAAGGAGGCCAGCGCCAGCACGGGCATGATGATCGTCAGGACGCCCGCGATGACCGAGGCGATCCCTGCCGCGATCGGCAGCCACGCGGGGCCGGCGACGGTGCGGCCGCTGGTGATGCTCGAGACGCCGTCGAGGATCCAGCCCGCGCCGATCACGAGGCCCAGGACGCTCAGCGACTCGAACGGGTTCGACAGGCACAGGATGCCCGCGACCAGGATCAGGGCGCCGAGCAGTCCCGCGAGCCAGCGTACCCGGGCATCGAGCCGCGAGGCGGTGAAGGCCAGCAGCAGGCGGAAGACGCCCGCGGCGATCAGGTGGATGCCGAAGACGATGGCGACGGTCAGCAGCGTCGGACCGGGGATCAGGACGGCGATGACGCCGAGCACGATCGCGATCAGCGAGACGGCGATGATCCACCAGCGCTCGACGGAGGTGCGGGACATCGTGGGCGCGGCGGTCTCGGACATGGCGTTCCTTCGCGTCGGGGAGTGCGGACCCCTCGAACGTTAGGGCACCGGGGCGAGGTGGCGCGGGGCCTTGCGCCCGCCCGCCCGTGGACGCAGGTCAGTGGCGCGATCCGGTGCGCGCCGCGGCACGGTGCCGCCGCACGCGGCGCACCACGAGCGCGAGCAGCAGCACGCCGAACGCGCTGTAGATGATCGCGTCGAGCACGCCCGCGTACTGGTCGACGAGCTCGTACTGCGTGCCGAGGGCCGCGCCGAGGCCGATCAGCAGGCCGTTCCAGACGCCGGAGCCGAGGATCGTCAGTCCCGAGAACAGCAGCAGGTTCATCCGCTCGGCCCCCGCGGGGAGCGAGATGAGGCTGCGCACGCCCGGGATGAGGCGACCGAAGAGGACCGCCCAGGTGCCGTGCCGGCGGAACCAGCCGACCGCCTTCTCGAAGTCCTCGCGGTCGACCAGCGGGAGCTTGGAGAGCAGGCGGATCGAGCGCTCCGTGCCGATGCGGTGGCCGAGCGCGTAGAGGATCAGGCCGCCGAGGTAGGCGCCGAGGGTCGCCGTGATCACGACCAGCACCAGGTTCATCCGGCCCTGCTGGGCGAGGAAGCCGGCCAGCGGCAGCACGAGCTCGCTCGGGATCGGCGGGAACACCGTCTCGATCAGCGTCAGCAGGCCGACGCCCGCCTCACCGAGCGCGGCGATCACCCGCGCGGCGACGCCGACGAGTCCGGAGAGCTCGTCGATGCTGTCGGAGGAGGAGGCGGTCGCCACGGAGGCGGGGGCGAGGGCGAGGGTCGCGATCGTCATGACTGAGAAGCTACTCAGTCCGCCGAGCGCGCACCTGGGAATCCGGCGGCCCGCTCAGGGGCGGCCGGTGAGCACGACGGTGTCCGATCCCTGCAGCCGCACCTCGACCGAGGCGATCTCGGACAGCGGGAGCCCGGTGGCGAGGCTGGGCTCCATCGTCGTCCCCGGCGCGCTCGTCCACGATCCGACGGCCTCGGTGCCGCCCGAGGTGTCCGTGACGTAGAGGACGTAGCCGGCCGAGCCCGCGTACTGCTCGGCCGTGTCGGCCCAGCTGCAGTCCATGTCGATCCGCGTGCCCCACTGCTGCGGTACGAACCGCACGGAGGCCTCGACGGGGACGCCCGGAGCCGCGGCGAGCGAGACGGTCGAGCCGACGGTCTCGACGGGGGCGAGGGACGGACCGATCGCGAGCGGCAGGGCGACGGCGGCGGCGGCCGAGACGCCCGCGGCGGCGAGCACCAGGCCCGCGATGCGCAGCCGGGTGCGGCGGCGGACGGAGTCGGTGGCCGCGGCGAGGCGGGTCAGCAGTGCCGCCGGAGCCGGATCGCCGGCCGCCTCCGGCTCCTCGACCAGGCGCATCGCCTCGTCCTGGGGCAGGTGGGCCAGCAGGCCCGGCAGCGGGACGAACTCGGCGAGGGACTCGCGGCAGCCGGGGCAGGCGCGCAGGTGCAGCTCGTACTCGCGGCGGTCGGCAGCGGTCAGGGATCCGAGGAGGTACGCGGCGTCCCAGTCGCGGAAGGGGTCGTCGTGCCGGTCGTCGGAGGAGGGGTCGCGGTTCACAGCTCCGTCACCCCCCGCTCCTGCAGTGCGAGCTTGAGGGCCCGCATCCCGTAGTGCATCCGAGACTTGACGGTGCCCGGGGCGATCCCCAGGAGCGCGGCGATCTCGGTGACCGTGCGGCCGCCGTAGTAGGCGTGCACGATGACGGCGCGGTGGTCGTGGCTCAGTCCGCTGAGCGCGTCCGAGAGCAGCCAGGCGTCGAGCACCTGGTCGGTGCGGTCGGCGGTCGGGCGCTCGGGGACCTCGTCCGTGCCCAGCTCCCGGGCGTAGCGGGCGCTGCGGCGGTCGTCGATGACGAGGTTCCGGGCCACGGTGTAGAGCCAGGAGCGGGCGGCGGCCTCGCCCTGGGCGAGGATCTCGGGGTGCTTCCAGGCGCGCAGCAGCGCCTCCTGCACGACGTCCTCCGCCATCTGGCGGTCGCCGGTCAGGCGCAGCACGAACCGCCAGAGCGCGCTGGCGTGCTCGTCGTGCAGCGCACGCAGCATCTGGGCCTGATCCTCGGACATCTCCACCTCTTCCTGCACCAACGTAACGGGGGCCCGAACGGTTCAGCCGGTTCGCGCGAGCGGCCGCACTCTGGTACTCCGGAGTCGATGACCTTCCCCGATGCCGACGACGCCGCCCGCGTGCGCTCCTTCCTCCGCGACAACCGCTCGCGGATGCTCGACGACGTCCGGCACCTCGTGATGATCGAGAGCCCCAGCGACTCCCTCGAGGCGCTCGGCGAGCTGCACGCCTTCCTGGTGCACTGGGTGGGAGAGCGGCTCGGGCACGACGCCGACGTGCAGCACCGGCGTGCGCAGGACGCGCCGACCGCGACCAGCTGGACCTTCCCGGCGAGCGGCGGCGCGAGACCGCACCGGGGCACGCGTCCGTTCGTGGCGCTGCTCGGCCACTACGACACGGTGTGGCCCCTGGGCACGACCCGCTCCTGGCCCTTCGCCGTCGACGGCGACCGCCTGAGCGGCCCGGGCAGCTACGACATGAAGGCCGGGCTGGTGCAGATGGTGTGGCTGGTGGCCGCGCTCCGCCACGCCGGCGTCCCGCATCCGGCCGTCCGCCTGGTGATGAGCGGGGACGAGGAGATCGGCAGCGCCGCCTCCCGCCCGTTCCTGGAGCGGCAGTGCGCGGGCGCCGACGCGGTCCTGGTGTTCGAGGGCGCGATCGGCGACGCGGTCAAGACGGCGCGCAAGGGCATCGGGCGCTTCGTGATCGACGTGGTCGGGGTCGAGGCGCACGCCGGGGTCGAGCCGGAGAAGGGGGCGAGCGCGATCCACGAGCTCGGCTCGCTGATCCCGCGGGTGCTGGCGATCGCGCGGGAGGAGGAGGGCACCTCGGTCAACATCGGAGTGGTCTCCGGCGGCTCGCGGGTCAACGTGACGACGGCCCGCGTGCGCCTGGAGCTGGAGGCGCGGATCCGCGGATCCGCCGAGGCCGCCCGCGTCGAGGCCGAGCTCGACGCGCTCGCCGCCGCCGACCCGCGCATCCGGCTGGAGGTGCGCGGCTCCTGGGAGCGCCCCGTCTTCGAGCGGACCGCCTCCGTCGCCGCGCTCTACCGCAGGGCCGAGCGGGTCGCGAAGCGGATCGACGTCCCCCTCCGCGAGATCGCGGTCGGCGGGGCGAGCGACGGCAACCTCGTCGCCGCGCTGGGCCTGCCGGTCCTCGACGGGCTCGGCGCCCCGGGCGAGGGGGCGCACGCGCGCAGCGAGGCGATCGGCATCGAGGGCATGCTGGAGCGGACGGCGCTGGCCGCGCTGCTGGTCGCCAGCTTCGGCGACGAGCACTGACCGGCTGCAAAGGAAGGACGAGCGGATGACCCTGTACGAATCGCGCCCCGTGGGCGTCGTGATCGAGGCTCCGGCCGCGGAGGTGTACGCCTTCGTCTCCGACCCGGCGAACCTCCCGCGGTGGGCCGCGGGCCTCGCCTCCTCCGCGCTCGAGCAGGTCGACGGACGCTGGTTCGCCGACTCGCCGATGGGCCGGGTCGAGGTGCGCTTCGCCCCGCAGAACCCGTTCGGCGTCGCGGACCACGAGGTCACGCTCCCCGACGGGACGGTGGTGGACAATCCGCTCCGGGTACTCGTGAACGGGAACGGCGCCGAGGTGGCCTTCACCGTGCGGCGGCGCCCCGGGATGAGCCTCGACGACTGGGACGAGGACTGCGCGCGGGTCGCGGACGACCTCGAATCGCTCCGGCTGCTGTTCGAGCGCGGGGCGCTGTAAGTTCGTCACAGCTCCGGCGCAGGGCCGGCACCCGTGAGAACGAGGACGCGATGACCTCCCCCGATCGTCCGAGCACCCGCCCCGCCGGCGGCATCGAGCTCAACGGCCTCGACACGATCCAGGAGTCGGAGCGGCACGGCCGCCCTCGCGACCTGTTCTGGCCGTGGTTCGCCGCGAACGTGTCCGTGCTGGGGCTGAGCTACGGCTCCTTCCTCCTCGGCTTCGGCCTCTCCTTCGGGCAGGCGACGCTCGTCAGCGTGATCGGGATCGTCGTCTCGTTCCTCTTCTGCGGTCTGGTCGCCGTCGCCGGCAAGCGCGGCTCCGCCCCGACGATGGTGCTCAGCCGGGCGGCCTTCGGGGTCGACGGCAACCGCCTGATCTCGGTGATCTCCTGGCTGCTCACGGTGGGCTGGGAGACGGTGCTGGCCTCACTCGCGGTGCTCGCGACGGCGACGGTGTTCGAGGAGTTCGGCTGGGACGGGGGCGTGCTCACCAAGGTGGTCGCGCTGATCGTGGTCGCCGCGCTCATCGTGATCGCCGGGATCGCGGGCTTCCGCCTGATCATGCGGCTCCAGCTCGCGATCACCGTCGCGACCGCCGTGCTGACCGTGGTCTACGTCGTGCTCGTCCTCGACCGGATCGACCTCGCTGCCGTCGGCGCCCTGCCGCGGGCTCGGCCGCCGCGGTCATCGGCGGGCTCGTGTTCATGATGACCGGCTTCGGGCTGGGCTGGGTGAACGCCGCGGCCGACTACTCCCGCTACCTCCCCCGCGGTGCCCGCACGAGCGGAGTGATCGCGTGGACGACGATCGGCGGAGCGGTCGCGCCTGTCGTGCTGGTGGTGGTCGGCCTGCTGCTGGCCGGCTCCTCGCAGGAGCTCTCGGACGCGATCGCCGCGGACCCGATCGGAGCGCTCGCCGGGATCCTGCCGACCTGGTTCCTGCTCCCCTTCATCGTCGTCGCGCTGCTCGGCCTGATCGGCGGGGCCGTGATGGACATCTACTCCTCGGGCCTGGCGCTGCTCAGCACGGGGCTCAAGGTCTCGCGGCCGGTGGCCGCCGGGATCGACGGCGTGCTGATGGTCCTCGGAGCGGTCTACGTCGTGTTCGTCGCGGGCGACTTCCTCGGCCCGTTCCAGGGCTTCCTGATCACCCTCGGCGTGCCGATCGCGGCCTGGCTCGGCGTGTTCCTCGCCGACCTCCTCCTCCGCCGGCGCGACTACGACCAGGAGGCCCTGTACGACTCCCGCGGCCGCTACGGCAGCGTCTCGGCGGTCCCCGTGGCCCTCGTGCTGATCGGCGCGGTCGTCGGCTGGGGCCTGGTGGTCAACTACTCCCCCGGGTTCGAGTGGGAGGGCTACCTCCTCGGCCCGCTCGGCGGCCGCGACGGCGACTGGGCCGGCGCCAACCTCGGCGTCCTCGTGGCGCTCGTGATCGGCTTCGCGGGAACGCTCGCCCTCTCGCGCGGGGCCGTCCGCCGCCAGGAGGCCTCGGCGTGAGCCTGCTCGTCGCGATCGACCTGCAGCACGTCTTCGCCGACGCCGAGTCGCCGTGGGGATCCGGCGGATTCGAGCGCGCGGCCGAGGGGACCCGCCGGCTCCTCCCGGCGTTCGGCGAGCGGGTCGTGACCACCCGCTTCGTCGCCCCGGAGCGGCCCGCCGGCGCGTGGATCCCCTACTACCGCGAGTGGCCGTTCGCGCTCGTCCCCGAGAGCGACCGGCTCTACGAGCTCGTGGCCGGGTTCGAGGGCCACCGCACGATCACCGCCACGACCTTCGGCAAGTGGGGGCCCGAGCTCGAGGCCGAGCTCGACGACTCCCGCGAGCTCGTGCTCACCGGCGTCTCGACCGACTGCTGCGTGCTCTCGACGGCGCTGGCGGCCGCGGACGCCGGAGTGCGGGTCAGGGTCGCCGCGGACGCCTGCGCGGGCGCCTCCGAGGCCGACCACCAGCGCGCGCTCGACGCCATGTCCCTGTACGCGCCGCTGATCGAGATCACGACCGTGGACGCGGTGCTGGCGGACCTGCGCGCCCGGGGCTGAGACCGCGGTCGGGACGCGAGCCGCTTGCGCCGGTCGGCCCCGCGCGTCGCGGGGCGACCCCGTCACCCGGCATGATGTCGGCATGTCCTCCACCGACGAGCGCGTCAGCCCGGCTTCCCGCACCCTGGTCATCGGCGAAGCGCTGATCGACATCGTCGAGCGCGACGGCAGCGCCACGGAGCACGTCGGCGGCTCCCCGGCCAACGTCGCCCTCACGCTCGCCCGACTCGGGCGACCCGCGACCCTCGTCACCGACATCGCCGACGACGAGCGCGGCCGCCGCATCAGCGCCCACCTCGAGGCCTCCGGAGTGGAGGTCCGGCACGGCGACTCGGAGCGCACCAGCACCGCTCGGGCGGTCCTCGCCGCGGACGGGTCGGCCCGCTACGTCTTCGACCTCTCCTGGAACCCGCCGGCGGCGGACCCGGAGGGCGCCTCCCACGTCCACACCGGTTCCATCGCGATCTTCCTCGAGCCGGGCGGATCCGCCGTGCTCGAGCTCCTCGAGGCACTGCCCGCCGGAGTGACGGCGAGCGTCGACGCGAACATCCGCCCGGCTCTGGTCGGCGCGCACGCCGAGGCGCTCGCGCGCTTCGAGCGGATCGCCGCCGCGTGCGAGGTCGTGAAGCTCAGCGACGAGGACGCGGAGTGGCTCTACCCGACGATGCAGCTCGACGAGGTCCTCAGCCGGCTGCTCTCCCTCGGGTCGCAGCTCGCGGTCGTCACACGCGGCGCGGAGGGACTGCTGCTGGCCTCGGCCGTCACGCGGGTGACCGTGCCCGCCGCCCGGATCGTGGTGGCGGACACGATCGGCGCCGGTGACTCCGCGATGGGCGCGATCCTCGACGAGGCGTTCCGCCAGGGCCTCGGCGCCGCGAACGGGATGCTGCTCGACGGCCCCGCCCTGCACGCGATCGGCCGCCACGCCGCGCACGTCGCCGGCATAACGACCTCCCGCTCCGGCGCGAACCCGCCCACCCGCGACGAGCTCTGAGGACCGGGGGCGGACCTTCTGCAGGACGCCCCTGGTGCTCGCGTCGGGACGCGGAGATACTGGGCGCACCTCGACGGAAAGGCGTGCCGTGCCCACTTCACTGAGCCCCTACATCGGCTTCGACGGCTCCGCGCAGGAGGCGATGGAGTTCTACCGGGACGTCCTCGGCGGCGAGCTCAGCTCCAGCCGCTTCGGCGACTTCGGGATGAGCGCGGATCCGGCCGACCAGGACCGGATCATGCACGCCCAGCTCGTCACGCCGAGCGGGATGATCCTGATGGGCTCCGACTCCCCCTCCTCGAGCCCGGCCGAGAGCGGCGCCCGCATCACGATCGCGCTCTTCGGCGACGACGACGCCGAGCTGAGCGGCTACTGGGACGGCCTGGCCGAGGGCGGCACGGTCGTCGAGCCGCTGGTCGCCTCGCCCTGGGGCGACCGCTTCGGGATGCTGGTCGACCGCTACGGCGTCGGCTGGATGGTGAACACCGCCGCTCCGCCGGCCTGACGCTCCTCCCCAGCACGGGATCGGGGCACGCCTCCCCCGGGTGCGTCCACCCGTCCCGCCGGGCGCCGCGGCGGGCGCAGAATGGAGGGGCCGCTCCCGCTCCGGGGGCCGTCCCACCTCTCATGAAGGCTGCAGATGACGATCACGCTCGGGTACAAGGCATCGGCGGAGCAGTTCGGCGCCCGGGAGCTCGTCGAGCTCGCGGTCGGCGCAGAGCGGCACGGCTTCGAGACCGCGGTCGTCTCGGACCACTTCCAGCCGTGGCGGCACACGGGCGGGCACGCGCCGTTCTCCCTCGCCTGGCTCGCCGCGGCCGGTGAGCGCACCTCCACCATCACCCTCGGCACCTCCGTGATGACCCCGCACTACCGCTACAATCCCGCCGTCATCGCCCAGGCGTTCGGCACGCTCGGCGTGCTCTACCCCGAGCGGATCATGCTCGGCGTCGGCACCGGCGAGGCGCTGAACGAGGTCGCCACCGGCTACCAGGGCGCGGGCGAGCAGACCTGGCCCGACTTCAAGGAGCGCTTCGCCCGCCTGCGCGAGGCCGTGCGGCTCATGCGCGCGCTCTGGGCGGGCGACCGCGTCACCTTCGACGGCGAGTACTACTCCACGCACGAGGCGTCGATCTACGACAAGCCCGAGAGCGGCGTGCCGGTCTACATCGCGGCGGGCGGCCCCGTCGTCGCGAAGTACGCCGGCCGCGCGGGCGACGGCTTCATCTGCACGTCGGGCAAGGGCATGGAGCTCTACACCGAGAAGCTGCTCCCCGCCGTCGAGGAGGGCGCCGCGGCGGCCGATCGCGACTCCTCGACCATCGACCGCATGATCGAGATCAAGCTCTCCTACGATCCCGATCCGGCGCTCGCGCTCGAGAACACGCGCTTCTGGGCGCCGCTCTCGCTGTCGCCGGAGCAGAAGCACTCGCTGACCGATCCGGTCGACATGGAGCGCGCCGCCGACGAGCTGCCGATCGAGCAGGTCGCGAAGCGCTGGATCGTCGGCTCCGACCCCGAGGAGACGGTCGCGCAGATCAAGCCCTACGTCGACGCGGGCTTCACCCACCTGGTCTTCCACGCCCCGGGCGACGACCAGCAGCGCTTCTTCGACGCCTTCGAGCGCGACCTCGCGCCGCGGCTGCGCGCGCTCTGACCTCCCGCCTCCGCCACGACCCCCTTCGGAAGGGCCGCTCCCGCATGACCACGGCCACCCTGCTCGCCCGGCTCGACCGCGGCGAGGCGCTGACGCGCGAGACCGCCGAGGAGCTCCTCGGCGCGCGCGGCGACGACCTCGACCTGCTGCTGGAAGCCGCCGGCCGCCTGCGCGACGACGGACTCGCCCGCCGCGGACGGCCCGGCGTCGTCACCTACTCGCGGAAGGTCTTCGTCCCGCTGACCAAGCTCTGCCGCGACCGGTGCCACTACTGCGTCTTCGTGGAGACACCGGGCGGGCTCGCGGCCAAGCGCGAGTCGACCTTCATGGAGCCGGAGGAGATCCTCGAGGTCGCCCGCGCCGGTGCCGCGCTCGGCTGCAAGGAGGCCCTGTTCACGCTCGGCGACCGCCCGGAGGACCGGTGGCCGGTCGCCCGCGCCTGGCTCGCCGAGCACGGCTACGCCTCGACGCTCGAGTACGTGCGCGCGATGGCCGTCCTGGTCATGAGCGAGACGGGCATGGTCACGCACCTGAACCCCGGCGTGATGTCGTGGGCCGAGCTGCAGCGGCTCCGCCCGGTCGCGCCCTCGATGGGCATGATGCTCGAGACGACCGCCGAGCGCCTCTGGTCCGAGAAGGGCGGCGTGCACTACGGCTCCCCGGACAAGGACCCGGCGCTGCGCCTGCGCGTGCTCGAGGACGCGGGCCGCAGCCGCATCCCCTTCACCACCGGCGTGCTGCTGGGCATCGGCGAGAACGCGGCGGAGCGGGCGGACGCCCTCTTCGCGATCCGCGAGTCCCACGAGCGGTGGGGCCACGTGCAGGAGTGCATCGTCCAGAACTTCCGCGCGAAGCCGCGGACGGCCATGCAGAACGAGGTCGACCTCGAGCTGCAGGAGTACGTGGCCAACGTCGCGGTCGCGCGCCTCGTGCTGGGCGCCGAGGCGACGATCCAGGCGCCGCCGAACCTCACCGACGAGCAGGAGCTCGGGCTGCTGCTGCGCGCCGGGGTCGACGACTGGGGCGGTGTCAGCCCGCTCACGGCGGATCACGTGAATCCGGAGCGCCCCTGGCCGAACATCGACGACCTCGCGCGGCTCACCGCGACGGCCGGCTACCGGCTGCACGAGCGGCTGACCGCCCACCCGCAGTACCTCCGCGACTCGGCCACCTGGATCGATCCGCGCGTCGCTCCCTACGTCGAGGCGCTCGCCGACCGCGGGACCTGGCTCGCCGACGAGGCGGCAGCGGTCCTCCCCCGGCCCTACCGCGACTCGCTCGACGCCCTGCCCCGACCAGTCGCGCCCGCCCTCGGCGCCGTGCTCGCCCGGGCGGAGACGGACCCCGCCGGTCTCGAGGACGCCGACTACCTCGCCCTGCTCGCAGCCGACGGCGACGACCTCGACGCCCTCTCCGCTCTGGCGGACGACCTGCGGCACGACGCCGCCGGCGACGAGGTCTCGGTCGTCGTCAACCGCAACATCGACACCTCCCTCTGGGGAGACGGCGGGCTGACCGTCGAGCGGCTGGAGGAGCTCGCCGACGAGGCGGTCGCGCTCGGCGCCACCGAGCTCTGCCTCCAGGGCGCGATCGGACCGGAGCACCCGGGCGACGATCTGCTGCTGATCGTCCGCACGCTGAAGCAGCGGCAGCCCTCGCTGCACCTGCACGCCTACCGGCCCGGCGAGATCCTCGAGGTCGCCCGGCGTACGGGCCGAACCCTGCCCGCGATGCTCGACGCTCTGCGCGAGGCCGGCGTGGACTCCGTCCCGGGGACCGCCGCCCGCATCCTCGACGACGACGTCCGCGCCGTCCTGAGCGAGGGGACGGACCCGACCGTGGCCGAGTGGCGGGAGGCGATCACGGCCGCGCACCGCAGCGGCCTCCGCTCCACCTCGACCATGGTCTACGGACACGTCGAGACCCCCGAGCAGCAGCTCGCGCACCTGCGCACGCTCGCGGCGATCCAGGACGAGACGGGCGGCTTCACCGAGTTCATCGCGATGCCCTTCGTCCCGGCGGAGGCGCCTCCGGCCGTGGTGCGCGCGAGCCGGGGCGGGCCGACCCTCCGCGAGACCCGCGCCGTGCACGCCGTCGCACGGCTCGTCCTCCACGGCCGGATCGCCCACGTGCAGACCGCCTGGACCAAGCTCGGACTGCACGCGGCGCAGGTCCTCCTCCGCGGCGGGGCGGACGACCTCGGCGGCCTGCTGCTCGACGGGGCCCTGCGGCCCGAGGCCGGAGCGGAGGCCTACCGCTCGCTCGACATCGCGACCGTCGCCCGGCTGAGCGGCGAGATCGGCCGCGGCTGGCGCCAGCGCACCACGACGTACGGCGTGGTCGCGCCGGAGAGGGCGCTGCGGGCGGAGCCCGTCGCAGCGGCGGGTCCTCAGCGGATGCGCCTCCCGGTCCGCGGGACCCGCCGGGCGTCATGACCCGCTCCGAGTACCTGCGGCGCCAGGCCGAGCTGGTCCGGGAGGAGCGGATCGAGTCGGACAGCGCCACCGTGCGGCTGCTGACCGCGGGCGCCGGGAGCCCGCGCGCGGTCCTGATGCTGACCGGCGTCGGCCGGGGCGTGCGGAGCGACACCGGGCTGCTGCTGCCGATGCTGGCGCGGCGCCACCGCGTCGCCGCGCTCGAGCTCGCCGATCTCGGCGACCCCTGGCTCGACGGACCCGCCGCGGTCCGCGCCTCCCTGGACGCGCTCGGCGCCGACGAGGCCGTCCTGATCGGCCACTCGCTCGGAGCCGCCGTGGCCCTCGCCGCGGGCGATCGGCGGGTGCGCGCCCTCGCCCTCGTGGCCGGATGGCTGCGGCCGACGGAGCGCCTCCTCCGCGCGGCGCGCCTCTGGCCGATGCTCCCGCCCGACGCGCAGGAGGAGGCCGCTCGGCTCCTCGCCGTCCGCTCGGCCACCGCCTCCTCCCCGTGGGGCGCCGACGTCGCCAGGATGCTCGCCGCCTCCGCCCGGGCCGACGTCGCTGCGGCCGCCTCGGACTGCCGGGTTCCGACCCTCGTGGTCGGCTGCTCCGCCGACGCTGTCGCCGGAGTCGAGGGCGCCGAGGCCCTGCTCGGCGCGATCGACGACGCCCGCTACGCCGTCCTCGACGCCGGTCACGCGGTGCTCGCCGAGCGGCCCGCCGAGCTCCTCGCCGTCCTCGAGCACTTCCTCGCCGATCCGCACCGCGACCCGGCGGGCAGCGTCCTGGCGAGGACGACGGTCTGATGGACGTCGACGTCGTCGTGATCGGCGCCGGGTTCGCCGGGCTCGGAGCCGCGGTCCGCCTGGAGCGCCGCGGCGGGACCTCGTTCGTCGTGCTGGAGCGCGCCGAGCGGATCGGCGGGACCTGGCGGGACAACGTCTACCCCGGAGTCTCCTGCGACATCCCCTCGCACCTCTACTCCTACTCCTTCGCCCCCGAGGCCGACTGGTCGGCGTTCTACGCCCCCGGGGCCGAGATCCAGTCCTACCTCGAGCGCGTCGTCGAGAAGGAGGGCCTGGCGCCCCGGCTCCGGCTGGGGACCGAGGTGCTCGAGGCGGTCTTCGACGAGGAGGCGCACCGCTGGCGGGTGCGCACCTCCCGGGGCGACTACTCCGCCGCGGTCCTCCTCGTCTGCGCGGGGCGCCTCTCCGAGCCCCGCCTCCCGGCCGTCCCGGGCCTGGATTCGTTCGCGGGTCCCGCCTTCCATTCCGCCCGCTGGAGGGACGACGTCGACCTCAACGGGAAGCGCGTCGGCATCGTCGGCTCGGGAGCCTCCGCCGTGCAGATCGTGCCGCACCTCGCCGAGCGCGCCGCCGAGGTGGTGCTCTTCCAGCGCTCGGCCCCGTACGTCGTCCCCCGCCGGAACCGCCCGTACCCGCCGGAGGAGCGCCGAACCCTCTCCCGCGCGCCCGGGGCCCTCGCGAGGCTCCGCGAGGAGCTGTTCTGGCGCGCCGAGCTCGGCTTCGCCGGCCGCGTCGCCGTGCCCGAGGCCATCGATCGGCTGCGGGCGGAGGCGCTCGGCCACCTCGAGGCGCAGATCATCGATCCCGCGCTCCGCGCCGTGCTGACTCCGGACTACGAGATCGGCTGCAAGCGCGTGCTCCTCTCGGACGACTACTACCCCGCTCTCGCGCAGCCGCACGTCCGCGTCGTCCCCGGTCCGCTCCGGCGCATCGAGGAGGGCGCCGCGCTCGGCGACGACGGCGTCCCGCACAGGGTCGACGTGCTCGTCTTCGCGACCGGCTTCCACTCCACGCGGCCGCCCTTCGCCCGGCGCATCCGCGGCCGCGGCGGCGTCCTCCTCGCCGACCGCTGGGCCGACGGCATGGTCGCCTACGAGTCGACCGCGGTCCACGGGTTCCCGAGCCTCTTCGTCGTCAACGGCCCCAACGCGAGCCTCGGCCACAACTCCGCGGTGCACATGATCGAGACGCAGATCGCCTACGTGCTCGCCGCGCTCGACCACCTCGCGGTCTCCGGCGCCGACCGGCTCGAGGTCACCGCCGAGGCCGAGGCCGCCTCCGTCGCCCGCCTCGACGCCCTCAGCGCCGACACCGTCTGGACCAACGGCGGCTGCGAGAGCTGGTACCTGGACGACAACCGGCGACTCACCCTGCTCTGGCCCGACTTCGCCTTCGCCTTCCGCGAGGAGCTCGGCCGGTTCGACCCCTCGGCCTACACGACCTGACCGCGGCTCGCTATCGTGACCGCATGACCGACCGCGTGCTCGCTCCCGAACCGCCCGCCGACGGTGCGAAGCCGAAGGGACCGGCCTCGTACTTCCCGAGCATCGAGAAGACCTACGACCGTCCCGTCCAGGACTGGCTGGACCTCGCCGACGAGCGTCTGCGCTCCGAGCCGCACATGCAGGTCGTCACCTGGCTGAAGACCGAGCACGGCCTGGGCCACGGCCACGCCAACGCGATCGTCGCCTACGTCCGGGCCGCCCGCGCCTGACCGGTCCGCCCGCCGTCCGCACAGGCTAGGCCCGCCGGCCTCCCCGGACCACCCGTCGTCGGCGCCCGCGCCGTCCGGGGATAATCGGGGCATGCGCGAAGACGACGATGTCGATCTGGTGATCGACGCGTGGGCCGGGGCCCTGCCCGACCTCGATTTCGCGCCTCTGGACGTCGTCTCCCGCCTCCGCCGGCTCAGCCCGCGCGTGCAGGAGGTGCGGCGGCAGTCCTTCGCCGTCAGCGATCTCGCCCCGTGGGAGTTCGAGCTCCTCTCGCTGCTGCGGCAGCGCGGGGAGGGCGGGATGACGCCCTCGGCCCTGGCCACGCACCTCGCGCTGTCCAGCGGCAACCTCGCCAGCCGCGTCGACCGCCTCGGGGCCCGCGGGCTCGTGGTCCGCGAGCAGAACGCCGCCGACTCGCGCAGCAAGATCGTCTCGCTCACCCCGCGGGGCACGAAGCGGGTCGACGAGGCGATGCGCAATCTCGTCGCCGCCGAGGGCGAGGTGCTCGCCGACCTGGACACCGTGCAGGTGTCGGTCCTCATCGAGTGCCTGCGGCGGATCAGCGACACCCTCGACCGACTGCAGTGACGCGCTACGCCCGACGAGCCTGAGAGGTCAAGCCCGTTCGGAGAGACGGGCACCGGACGTAGCGTGAAGCGTGCACGGTCGAGGCGTCAGCCACCCGTGCGGATGATCGCGAAAGCGGAGAGCACCATGACACAGATTTCTTCTATCCAACCCGCGCGATGGAGCCGGAACGGAGTCAGGATCGTCGTCGTTCCCGGGGCGGAGCTGCCCCGGTTCCGACTCGAGATCGACACCCGACTGACCACCGCGCCCTCCCTCGTCCCCACCGGACCCTTCTCGACCGTCGAGGAGGCCGAGCGGGCCGCCGAGGTCGCCGCCGGCCTGCTGGGGGCGAAGATCCCGGCCTGAGCGCACACCCGTCGGAACGGTTCGGATCAGCCCGCGAGCTCCGCGAGCGATCCGGTCGGGACCGCGATCCACCCCTCGGCCTCCGCCGCCTCCTGCAGTTCGGGAGGCACCGGCAGGGTCGCGCCCAGGGCGTGGGCGCGGGCGTTGAGAGCGGCGACGACGGCGTCGAACGCGTCGTCGGAGCGGATCATCAGCGCGAGCGCGGGCGCCGGCACATCGAGCCAGGGCGCGGCCCGTCGCAGCGACTCCACGGCGAGCGCCACGGCCTCCGGTCGCGTCTTGTACCCCGTGGTGTCCACTCCCCAGAGCCGCAGCGCCGCCGCCGGGTACGCCTCGACGAGCCGTCCGCGCCCGGAGCGGTCGACGTCCTCCCCGCTCGCGGCGAAGGCGTCGAGCAGCTCCGCGCAGCGCATCGCGGTCATCCCGAGCCGGTCGGTCGAGACGCTGAGCGGCCAGCGGCCGGTGACCTCGCGCGCCACCCGGTCCGTCTCGCGGTACGCGAGGCGGCGGCGCCAGTCGCGTCCCGCGAGCGTCCGCGGCGAGACCTCCCGTCGCGTGTGCGCGGAGACGAACGCCGCGAACTCCACCGGCCAGCCGAACGCGCAGTCGATCCCGATGACCGCCGCGTCCCGTGACGCCTCGACGATCGTCGCGTCCTCGGCGCCGAGTACGAGCGAGCGGACGACGGCCCGGCCGCCGGAGAACTCGATGGCGGCGAGAGCGGTGCGCACCGGCTCCGCAGCGAGGTCGACACCGATCGTGAGCACGGGGACAGGGTAGGCGCTCCGGCGCTACGCTCGAGCGATGACGCCGCCCGCTCCCTCCTCCCGGGCGGAGTCGGCCCGCGTGCCGGTCGCGCTCCTCCGCCTCCTCGTGGCCGCCGCCGTTCTGGTGGCCGTGATCGCGACGGCCGTCGACACCGCCTCTCGGACGCCGCTGAACCCGTTCAACTTCTTCGGCTTCTTCACCATCCAGAGCAACATCGTGCTGGCCGTCGTGCTCGGAGCCACCGCCGTGCTCGCGCTCCGCCGCCGTCCCGCGCCCGGCGGGCTCGTGCTGGTGAGGGGTGCCTTCACCGGGTACATCATCATCGTCGGCCTCGTCTACAACACCCTCCTCACCGATGTGGCGGGCGGAGTGGCGCTGCCGTGGGCCAACACCGTCATGCACGTGCTGTTCCCCGTCTACGGACTGCTCGACTGGCTGCTGCTCGCGGATCGCCCTCCGCTGCCGTGGCGGAGGCTCTGGCTGGTCGTGGTCTACCCGATCGTCTGGCTCGTCGTGGTGCTGATCCGCGGAGCGACGGACGGCTGGGTGCCCTATCCGTTCCTGGATCCCGCGACCGGGTACGGGCAGGTGTCGGTGTTCGTCGTCGGGATCGCGGTCGCGTTCCTCGCGTCGGGGGCGCTGGTCTGGGCGATGAGCCGGCTGCGGATCGTGCCGGTGGCAGGCGGCTGAGAGGACGCTCGCCTTCCAGACGGTTCCGCCGCCGGACGACCGGATCCGCTGCCGTCGCGCACATCCGGCCCGTTCTGGGGTCACCCGTTCGGGGTCATCCGGGGCGCCGCTCCCCTAGCGTCAGCACCGACGGCTCCCCCACCGTCCTCCCCCTCGAGAACGGTCCCCCATGAGC